>JBCCMX010000054.1:0-13043 GCA_039026135.1 Pseudomonadota bacterium
CGCCTTCAGCGCCTCGGCCTGGCCATCTTCCAGCATGCCCAGCGTCACACAAGTCTCCAGGCCTTCGGCCTTCACCGCCGAAATCATCGCGGCCACCTTTGGCAAGTCGCGGTCTTTCAGCGAGCGCCAGCCCGCGCCCATGCAGAAGCGGTCCGCGCCGCCTTCTTTCGCGCGCTTGGCCGCCGCAACCACCTCATCCAGCGGCATCAGCTTCTCCGCATCGAGCCCGGTATCGAAATGCGCAGACTGGCTGCAATAACCGCAATCTTCCGGGCAGCCGCCCGTCTTGATCGACAGGAGCTGGCTCTTTTGCAGCGCGCCGTCGGGCCAATTGGCGCGCTTGACCTCAAGCGCCCTGCCAACCAGCGTGTCAAGCGGCAGCTCGTAAAGCGCTTGAATATCGTCTTTCGTCCAATTGTGGCGCGGGGTATCAAACGGCATGAAAAAGTCCTTATTCATTCATCGGCTTGCTGCGGGTTTAACCGCGTTGCCCGAGCCCCTTTCATCCAACGTCTGGTGCGCGGACACAAGAGGTAATCTGGCCTTCTGCCGCGCGCGCGCTAAATGCTGGTTCCATGATTACACGCATTTTTCTGACCGCCTTCGCCCTTTTATTCTTTGCCTTCGGCCTCTGGTCGATAACCGACCCGGCCGGAATGACCACCTCGCTTGGTGTGGAGGCGGGCGGCGTATCGGGCATCTTTGAGGCCCGCGGCATCTATGGCGGCGTCAGTCTCGGCCTTGCCGGCCTTGCGCTGGCCGGCGCACTGAAAGCCGACATGCAGCGCCCCGCCCTTTGGGCGCTGACGGCCTATTTTGGCGGCTATGTTGTCGGGCGCGCCGCCTCTTTTTTCGCGGGCGATACGGCGGGCGTGGCCAATTGGGGCTATGCCGGGTTTGAGCTGTTCGGCTGTCTTGCCTGTACGGCCCTGCTCATCTGGCGGGCGAAGTAAACAAAGCGCGCGAACGCTTACCCAACCTATTATTGCGCGGCTTTTGGCTTTGTCACCCGGTCACGCAGGCGGCGGCGAACATTGTCATTAATCGGACGTTCCACCAATCGATTGAGCACGTAAGCGAAGAAATTGATAATCACAAAGGCAATGGCAAAAAAAAGCGGCTTATTGCTAAAATCCATACCCGCGATAACAAGCCATGCCGCGACGATCCAGTGACACAGAAAGACGGCGTAAGACAGATCGCCAAGTCGGTCATTCCATCGCGACCTAAGCGAGTCATCGCGCGGCACAGCGCTTAATGCCCACAGCAGGTAGGCACATAGAAACGTCGACATCGGCAGACCGTAATACCCTTTTGAAAATAACGTGCCCCAGCCGCTTGATTGCCTGTCAAAGCCCCAGATTTCGGCAGCAAAAACGGTGTGGAGAACAAACAAAAGCACCGCTAGATATTTGTGCCAGTTTGCCGGGGTGATCCGCTTTTTCAGAGCATAGGTAACGGCTCCAAGGCTAAACGCGAAAGAGGCGCCCATGACACCGATATAGCGCGTGATAAACGACACATCACTCAGCGTGTAATAGGCAACCAGCCCAATAGAGATCAAAAACCAAATGACCAGAATCCAGCGCCGCATCACCAAGAAGGGCATCAAGGCATAAAAGACCAGTTCAACCCGCAGGCTCCACCCCTGAGAGACAATGAGTATGGTGTCCCAATAGAAAACAAGCGTTAAGTTGGCGACCCACTCATGAACGCTGTCAGCAGAACCGATCACGAAAAATACAAAATCAATGACTTGATTCTGTTCCTCATTCGGCGGCATCAATAAGGGGGATCCAAGGCGCACCACGACGGCAATCGCCAGAACAACCAAGTATAGCGGATAAATACGCAGTAGGCGGTTGAGCAAATAGGCGCCAACGCCTTCTCGTCCGACATAGACTTCTGCGAGAACAAGCGTCATCAAATAGCCGCTGATCACGTAGAATCCAAAAACCGCATAAATGCCTTGCCACCACAACAGGTCGCTCCAAAGGTGCGAACAGGCGACCATCACGGCCAGCAAATAACGAAAATATCCCAGCAAGTTTGTTCCCCTGTTTCCGCACGCACCACCGTATCGGTTCTATCTAGCCTCTAGCCGTTCCGGCGGGTTTGTCGACGAGGATGGACATTTCCACCCTGACAATTGAAGCAGCCAAAGGAAAAAGGCCGGAACACCATGTCCCGGCCTTTCAATAATCTGATTTGGCAAAAACCTACCAGGTTTTGCTAAGGGTCACACCATACGTCTGTGGCACGTTCGGGTAACCGTTCACACCGTCCTGGAACACGCCAGGGAAGGCGCTTTGTGTGAACTCGTCATCGGTGAGGTTACGACCCCAGATAGCGATTTGAACACCGCCAGAGGTGGCAAAACCGACAGAGGCGTTGACCATGCTGACTTCACGGCTCGCAAATTCGGCTGGAATGTTGTCCACAACCTGAATGTCGTCCTCATACTGATAGTCGGCACGAACAAAGCCGGTCCAATCATCGGTAATGTCGAAATCATACTTACCTGCAAAGTACAGGCTCGTCTCGTGAATACCCGCTGGGGTTTGCCCCGTCAGACCGTTTGGCGAGTCATCGGCATCGTCAAACTCGTCATATACCGGATCAAGGAATGTGCCGGAGAAGGACAGGGTCAGTGGATCGATTGGGCGGTATGTGACATCTACCTCAAAACCTTGAACCGACTGCTCGCCCGCGTTCGAGAGAACAAACCCGAAGCCGTTAAAGATCGTTGACTGGAAGTTCTCGATCGATTGGTCAAAAGCGGCCAATGTCACAGAGACCCGATCGAAATCGGCCTTCAAACCAACTTCGAAGACTTCAACCTCTTCAGGCTCAGCAAAGCGGGTTCCAGGAACCACATTGTTCGGCAAGTTCTCAAGCGGTTGTCCGGCCGCCGAGACCGAGAAGCCGGGGAACAGAGCAGCGGTGTCAGACGCGAAGAAGGATGTTTCACGTGTCAGGTTCCATGACGAGGCTTTATAAGCAGTGCCATAGCTACCATAGACGTTGATACTATCGTTCACATCATAGGCCAGACGCGCCGTGTAAACGACGTCGCTGTCGCTTGATGAACCATCTTCCACGGCGTTCGGGAAATCAACGAAATCGTTGAACGCCTGAAGCCCGGCCAGGGTATCGAGTGTGTCATCCAAAACCGCCTGAGATGGCGCCCCGCCGAGCGCAACTGTCAGGAGGCCAGTAACAGTGCCAACAACGGTGGGATCTTCAAAGTTGATCGCCGAGTAGACTTCGTCAGATGAACCATCAAAGGTAACGTCTTTCTCGTCGCCCACATAGCCGATACCCAGCGTCGCTGTCAGGCGGTCGGTCAGCGCATAATCGCCCTGAGCAAACAGGTTGTAGCTCTGGTTCTCCTGGGTGAAGACCTCGCGGCGTCCAGTGCCTTCGGCAAAGAACTCGCCGACACCCAGCGCGCCTTCAAGGAACGCTGTCAGCAGGCTGCTTGAGACGTCAACAAACTGGTTGGCATCCGCGCCCATCAGAACGTTGGAGCGCTTCTCCAAATCCTCGTCATAGTAGAAACCACCGACAAGCCAGTCGAGCTTCTCGGTGCTGCCTGTCAGACGGAATTCCTGCGTCCATGTATCAATGTCCCAATCATTCCGGTTTTCACTCAGAAGGTCGAAATCAATGAAGTCAGAGTCACCGTTAAAGCGCGACTCCTGATTTCGGATAGATGTAATCGACACAAAGTCTGCCCAACCAAAATCATGATTGACCTCAAGTGACAGACCCGAATTCTCAAGCGTACCTTGCGGTGCGAAATCAAGCTCGGTCGAATAGCCGAATGGATCCTGGTTGATCGAGGCACCAAGCGTTGGAAGCAGCACGTTCGAATCGATACCGTCACCGGTGAAGGGGCCGCCAGCTTCATTTGGATCGATTTGCGGCGCGTAACAGCACGTCTCTTCTGAATCGTCAAAGTCACCAATCAGGCGGAATGATGTGTCGTCAGTGGCTTCCCACAGCAATTGGCCGCGAATATTCCAGCGGTCGCGATCATTCAGATCCGGGCCGTCCGCAAAATCGACATAGCCATCACGCTGGTTTGAACCGGCAGACAGGCTGAAGGCCACACTGTCAGAAATCGGGCCGGAGACGTAACCCTTGAACTGACGGGCATTATAGTTACCAATGGTGGCTTCGGTCGTCGCGGTCCAATCGAAAGATGGCTTGCGCGTTGTAAAGCTGACAACACCAGCCGACGCATTCTTACCAAACAGTGTTGACTGCGGGCCGCGCAGAACTTCGACGCGCTCAATATCCACAAAGTCAGATAGCGAGCCGGCTGACCGGGCGCGGAAGACACCGTCAACAAATACACCAACTGATGGTTCAATACCGATATTGTTGCCGCCATTACCAAAGCCGCGAATCAAGAACGTAGCATTGGCGGAGCGCTCAAGCTGTGAGACGCGCAGGGATGGCACAACCGATTGCAAGTCGAAAACATCGACAATCTGTGCTTGCGCCAACACTTCGGCGTCAACAACGGCAACAGAGATCGGAACCTCTTGCAGCGTTTGCTCCCGCTTGGCGGCGGTTGTGGTCACTGTGCTGAGGCGCTTGGTGCCCTCTTCCTGCGCCACGGCAGGGCCAGCCGCCAGCAGAGCTCCAAAGCCAACACTGAAGCTCAGCGCGGACTTCATCCCGAGTGAGCGCGTATTCTTAATCGTCATGCGACGTCTCCTGATCTCGCGTTTCCAATAAACTTCGCCAATTCTTTGGTTGGCGTTGAATACAGAACTACTGAATATCCGCAGGAACTCAATGCAACTTTTCCGAGAAACGCTGCGAAGCGCGAAATAAGGTGACAAATCGGCAACACGGCGCCGAAATCGTGATCCGACCGCTCGCGAAAACCGGTTTGGCGCAGACTTCGCCTGTCACGTGCGCGCCGGGGCCAATCTGATCGCTTGGCGCGTGAATTGCGCCGGATCTGAGACAATAATCGCTTATCAAGCGATCCGACAACTGGCGCAATCATTGCGGTAACAGCTTCAAACAAGAGGAAGCGCTGGTGCCCGCCAGTACAGTGAGCAAGTTAGACTATATGAACGAAATCGCACGACATCCGAACACGCAGATGCTGCTCGACGCCTGGGATCATATGATCAGCGAACCCGATTCGCCGCGCGAGATTGAGCCGACCCGAATCCACAAGGATCTGGTCGATAGCCTGTTCATTTTGGAGCAGATCGACGGCGCCTGGATCTTCCGAAATGCCGGCCAGAACCTGCCTGATTTTCTTGGCCGCGATTTGGCCGATCAGGACTTCCTGAAATTCTGGACGGGCCATGACCGGGCTCTCACTGAAACCCTGCTCACGGCCACAGTGAATGGTCGGCGACCCGGCTTCATGCACGCGCGCGGTGAGACGCTGACAGGCCAGCGCATCGATATCGAAATCACGCTCGCGCCCTTGCTGAAACTCGAAAAGTCCGATGGCCCGGCCCGAATTCTGGGCCTCTATCAGACCCTGGACAGCAAACAGACGCTGAACGGCCGCCCGGTCTGGCGCCATCGCATCACGCAGCTGCTGCCGCCAGATGGCGAGCCCTACCCGCCGCAAATCCGTCTGGTGGCTAGCAACGATTAGTCGATCCGGGTCAGGCCGCCTTTAAAGCGCTGCCAATTGTCGACATAGACCTGCGCCGACATTTTCATCATTTGCGCCTGGTCGTCGCCAAGTTCCCGCACGACTTTGCCCGGCGCGCCCATCACCAGCGAATTGTCTGGAATGATCTTGCCCTCCGGGATCAGCGTATGGGCGCCGATAATGCAATTTTTGCCGATCACGGCCCGGTTGAGAATGGTTGAGCCGATGCCGATCAGCGAATTCTCCCCGATCGTGCAGCCATGCAACATCACCATATGCCCAACGGTCACGCCCTTTGCGATGGTCAGCGGCGCGCCCATATCGGTATGCAGAACGCTGCCATCCTGAATATTGGCATCTTCGCCAATCGTGATCTGGTCATTGTCCCCGCGCACCACCGCGCCGAACCATACGCTGGCATTCTCTTCCAGTGTCACCCGTCCGAGCACTGTTGCGCTGTCGGCGACCCAGAAATTCCCCGAACTGGGAACCACCGGGGAGACGCCGTCCAAATCATATAAAGCCATGCCTGTTACCTAATTGTCATCCGTTTTGAAGGCGGATTATCTATTTAATTGATGCTTAACCCTGATAGTCTCTACTAGGGAAGAGATTCGGAAGGGCAAGTTGCCGATGATCCTAGGGCGATCACTGCATACACCACCGGGCCATGGTTTGGGCTCGCAAGCTCTTCCTCTCCCCAATTTCCGACGCCGCTGCGCTTTATGGCCCAGCGGTTTTTTTGTGCCTTAAAAGGAGACTCACATGGGTAAACGTGCCGCGACCAAACGCCAAAAAGCACAGGCTGAATTTGACAGCTCGAACTTTTTCGAAAAAGGCGCGCAGCGGGAACCACAACTCTATGCCATCTCGGGCGGCGGCTGGAATCCGGCCGATGAGCCCGGCACAAAACGCGCAGCGCCAGCACATGGCGAGCGCCCCCAACGCTATCAGAAGACCATCAAACCACGGTCTGAAAACCAGGCCCAGCTGATGCAGGCCCTCGACGAAAAATCGCTCGTCTTCGCCGTCGGCCCGGCCGGCACCGGCAAGACCTATCTGGCCATCTGCAAGGCCGTCGAAGCCCTGCAGAAAGGCGAAGTCGCCCGCATCATCCTGTCCCGCCCTGCCGTCGAAGCCGGGGAACAGATCGGCTTTCTGCCCGGCGCGATGGAAGACAAGCTCGCCCCCTATCTTCGCCCGCTTTATGATGCCCTTTCAGATCGTCTCAGCCCCGCCCAGCTCAAGCATATGATGGCAGAAGGCCTGATTGAGATTGCCCCGATCGGCTTTATGCGCGGACGCACGCTGAACAATGCCTTCGTGGTGATTGATGAAGCCCAGAACTGCACCTATACCCAGATCAAGATGCTGCTGACACGGCTTGGCTGGCACTCGACCATGGTGGTTACCGGCGACCCGGCTCAAAGCGATCTGCTGCCGGAAATGTCGGGCCTGAGAATGGCGGCCGAGAAACTGGAAAGCCTCAGCGGCGCGGCCGTCGTCCGCCTTGAAGGCCAGGATGTCGTGCGCCACCCGCTGGTTGCTGAAATGCTGGACGTGCTCTAGCGCAAACAAACGCCCCCAAAAAAACAAAAGGCCTCGCATGTGCGAGGCCTTTTTCTGTTGCCGGGTGTTTTGTCTATCCAGCGATGTCTTCAGACAGGACTGTCATATTCATGGAATAAGACACCTCGCCCTCATCCGTGTCCTTGTAGACAACGGCGACAAACTCGTCGCCGAGATAGACTTCAACAGAATCGTCTGTCTCCTTGCGCCCGACAAGGCGCAGGTTCGGGTTCAGCTTGTCTTTCAGATAGGCCTCAAGGCGAGATACTTCTTCATTGCCCATGACCGGTCTCCTTCACGTCTTGCCTCTCGACTAGAAGAAGCCGGCGCATTTGAAAACAGGCCAACCGCAGAAAAATCTAGCTCTCGTAATAAGGCGCAGAGCCCGTCGTGGCAGCAGGTTCCTCCGGATTGGCAAGCTTCCACAGGCGCACCAGTCCCCAGAAGAGAATTTCAACCAGCATCCGGGCGATCAGGGTCATGATAATACCGAAAATCGACGCTTCATTGATCAGCATATCAAACAGAAGCTCACCCTGCTCGTTCAGCGGCGGATCCTTCATGAAATCGGTCAGCAGGAAGTGCTGAATCGCCTCGCGAAGCCCATTGATGAAGCCTGGGAAAAACGCAAAAGCCAGCAGCATCAACGCCAGAACCATGAAGAAGGTCGCGATCAATTTCGCCGACGCATTCGTCATGGATTTCGCCAAAATAATCCACATCTCACCGATCCCCTTGTCTGTGATGGTTAGCCGACCATACCGGCGCGACGGGATTACGTAAAACGGAAAACGCTTATTCGTTGGTCCAGTTGGGCTTGCGCTTCTCGGCGAAGGCTTTGGGACCTTCAACAAAATCAGCGCTTTTGAGCAGATCCTTCACCGCCGGAAAGCGATAATCGCACGCCTCCGAGAGAACCGGCATGTTTAGTCCGCGCTGCACCGCCTGCTTGGATGCGCGGATCGCCATCGGGCTGCAGTCCAGGATCATATCGGCCCAGCGCTGGGCCGCCGCCATCAGCTCGGATGCCGGAACCACTTCATTGACAAAGCCAAGCGCCTCGCCCTCGGCGGCACCGACATGACGAGCCGTCAGGATCATCCCCATGGCGTGTTTCAGGCCAATCTGGCGTGGCAGGCGCTGCAGTCCGCCAGCCAAAGCGCCAAGCCCGACTTTCGGTTCAGGCAGGGCAAACCGTGCCGTATCGGCTGCAATGATCAGATCGCATGCCAGCGCCACCTCAAATCCGCCGCCCATCGCAACGCCGTTCACCGCCGCAATCACCGGCTTGTCCAGATCATACCGGCCCGTCAGGCCCGCAAACCCCATTGGCGGAACGGTGACCTCATTGCCTTCGGCCTGCCAGCGCAGGTCATTGCCGGCACAGAAGGCCCGGTCGCCAGCGCCGGTAATGATCGCCACCCACAAATCCTTGTCGCCAGCAAATTCATCAAACACATCCGAAAGGGCTTCGTTTGCCGGCGGATGCAGGGCGTTCATCCGCTCTGGCCGGTTGATCTCGACGATCAGTAAGTGTCCGTCTTTTTGCGTTTTTACAAACTCGCTGTCACCCATGGCATGCTTCCTCCAAAACCTATTGCCCGTCAGGCTATGGACGCCAGCCTGCAAATCAAGCATGACCTTGGGATATGGTAGACAACGACACGCTGGACCTGTCGAAAATTGATCCCCCGATTTGGCGCATCATGGTCAATGATGCGGTCTATGGGCCATTTACAATCGGCCAGATGCGCAGTTTTGCCGCCGAAAACCGCTTGGTGCGAACATCGCTTGTCGCCATGGGCGATGGCGGCGCCTTTGTTCCGGCAACTGACCATGCCGGTCTTCTCAAAGTGTTTGAAGGCAAGCCCAATGACCCGGTGGCGCCTGCCCCGCCCGAGCCAGCCAATCATGTTCTGATCTATCGCGCAGAAGAGGATATACCCGACGCGCTGATCGACGCGCTCAATGCCCACGGCACATTTGTCGAGGTTTTGGCGGGCGTCTTTCTGATCCGTTCGGAAACCTCAACCACAACGCTGCGCGACGAACTGGTCGCGGCAAGCGGCAACGCCGACAAGCTGATCCTGGTCAATGCAAATGACAGCCGTCTCGCCTGGCACGGTCTCGATCAGACCGTCTCTGCCCACATTCACGCGGTCTGGAAAACCGGCAGCTAGACCGGTGCCGGCGGGTTTTCTGGCGTCAAAGCCGGGCGGCCCAGAATCATATCAGCGGCCTTTTCGGCAATCATGATGGTCGGCGCATTGGTATTGCCGCCAATCAGCGTCGGCATCACAGACGCATCCACCACGCGCAGCCCCTCAACACCGCGCACTTTCAGCTCACCGTCGAGCGGGGCATCATCATGGATCCCCATCTTCACCGTGCCCACTGGGTGATAGATCGTCTCGCCCTTCTCACGGATAAATGCATCAATCTCGGCATCATTCGTCACCGGCTGGGCCGGCATGAACTCATTGTTGCAATAGGCTGACAAGGCATCCTGCGCGCAGATCTCCCGCAAGATTTTCACCGATTCGCGCATCACCGTGCGGTCGGTCTCTGTTGCAAGATAATTCGGATCAATCAGCGGATGGTCGAACGGGTCATTGCTGGCAAGCTCAATCGTGCCGCGGCTATCGGGGCGCAGCTGACAGGCATGAAAGGTCAGCCCGTCGCCCGGCGGCTTGGTACCGGCATGATCCAGCATCAGCGCATTCACAAAATGGATTTGCATGTCCGGCCGGTCCAGGCCTTCGCGGGTTTTCAGAAACGCGCCAGTCTGCAGCATGTGCTCAGAGCCCAGCCCGCCTTTATCCCACAGCCAGCGCAGCCCGATGGCAGGCTTGCGCAGGCCCTTGGTCAGCGAATAGGCGGAGATTTTCTGCTTGATGCGATGGATCACCGTAATGTCGAGATGGTCCTGAAGATTTTTGCCCACACCCGGCACATCGGCAATCATCGTCACGCCATGCTTGCGCACCTCATCGGCCGCGCCAATGCCCGACAGCATCAGAATTTGCGGTGACTGGACCGCCCCGGCGGACAGGATCACCTCGCTCCCGGCCAGCAGAACTTCCGGCTGCGCGCCGCGCTTCTTGACCGTCTCCACCCCGTAAATCTTGCCGCCACGAAACAGAACGCGCGAGACAAGCGCGGCTGAGCGCACCGTCAGGTTTGGCCGTTCCTTCACGACCGGGCGCAGATACGCCATCGAGGTGCTCCAGCGCTGGCCCTCATGAATGGTGACCTGATAGCGCCCGAACCCTTCCTGCTGAACGCCGTTAAAGTCTGGCGTCATCGGATAACCGGCCTGTTCCCCGGCTTTCAGAAAGCTGGTGAAAGGTGCCTTGTCGCCGCGAAGATCATAGACCTTTAGCGGCCCTTCCCCGCCATGGAAATCATCCCCGCCGCCGCCATAGCCTTCCGACTTCTTGAAATAAGGCAAGACCTCATTAAAGCCCCAGCCTTTCAAACCGGTCTGGCGCCACTGGTCATAATCGCGCGCATGCCCGCGAATATATAACATGCCATTGATCGAGGATGATCCGCCCCAGCCACGCCCGCGCGGCCAGAACATTTTGCGATCATTCATGTGGGCCTGCGGTGTCGTCCAGAACCCCCAGTTAAACGGGCCCTGTTTGGACATCACGTCGCCGACACCATTCGGCATACGGATCAGGACCGAATCGTCCTTCTTGCCCGCCTCGATCAGGCAGACGGATATGTTCGGGTCTTCGCTCAGCCGATTGGCAAGAACGCAGCCGGCGCTGCCTGCACCAATGATGATGTAGTCATAGGCATTGCTCGCGCTCAATTCGCTCTCCGACTGACCTTACCGCATCTGCAGTGTTCATTGATTTCACTGCAGCATCAACGAATTTTAAGGAATCAGTCAATATTTTCCCGACGTAATGCGGGCGTTGGGCGACCGGTCGCAACGATATTGGAGTTTCTGAATGACCGCATTGCAACAGCCCGTTTCGCAAGCCTCGACGTCGCGCCTGAAACGCCGCGACAAGCGTCGCCATTTCCGCGTCCCGGTCCGGCTTGGCGGACGGTTTATGTTTGCTGATACCGACCATTCGCTGCGCACCGTCAATGTGTCATGCGGCGGGGCATTGCTGCGCGTCAACAAACACCCGCCTGTCGGCACAGATATTGTCTGCTACTTTGATGATCTCGGACGCCTGGCCGCAACCGTGACACGCCAAAGCGAAAAGCATATCGCGGTGCGGTTCGACGCCTCCGAACACAAGCGGGACAAACTGGCCGATCGGCTGATGTGGCTGCACAATCGCGGCAAATATGACCTGAAGGATGAGCGCAGCGCGCCGCGCAAGGCCACCAATGCGCGCGCCGTCATTACACTCGCCGATGGGCGCAAGCTGCAATGCCGCGTGATCGATATTTCGCTGACCGGCGCGGCCTTCGAGCAGGATGGACCGCCGCTTATGGTCGGAGAAATTGTCAAAGCCGGGCATCTGAAAGGCGAGATTGTCCGGTCGAACACGGAAGGTTTTGCCATCCGGTTCCTGCAGCGCGGCGAGCAGTAGCGCCCACGGGCCCAGAGTCTACGGGCCTTGAATCATGGCTGTTTTGGCGCCACCTTATGCCTCCGAGGAGACCGAGATGAGCGACAATCCTGATATTGGTGCCCCGCCGCCGGTATGGACGCGCCTGCGTTTTGAAGCCAAGGCCGCGGCCGCTGATGAACAGACAATGGCAAGCTATATTGATGCGGCCATTCTCAGCCACGATTCAATCTGCCGCGCCCTTGCGTTTCATCTGGGCGAGAAACTGGCGGGGCCGGAAATGGGCGCGCAGAAGGTCCGCCATGTCATCGCCAACGCGTATGATGAAGCGCCAGAGCTTGTTCTGGCTGCCGAAGCGGACATGCAGGCAACGCTCGAACGCGATCCGGCCTGCCGCAGCATGCTGCAGCCTTTCTTGTTCTTTAAAGGCTTTCTGGCGCTGCAAACCCACCGCATCGCTCATCGCCTTTGGCAACAGGGCCGCGAAACGCTAGCTTTTCAGTTCCAGTCTCGCGCCAGCGAGAAGTTCGGCGTCGATATCCATCCGGCGGCCCAGATCGGACGCGGTGTCATGCTCGACCATGCCAGCGGTATCACGATTGGTGAAACAGCTGTCATTGGCGACGATTGCTCACTGCTGCATGGCGTGACGCTGGGCGGTACAGGCAAGGAGGTCGGCGACCGCCACCCGAAAATCGGCAATGGTGTTCTACTCTCGGTCGGCGCGAAAGTTCTGGGCAATATCTTGGTCGGCGACCATGCCAAAGTCGCGGCCGGCTCTGTGGTGCTCAAGGATGTACCGGCCAAGTCCACTGTCGCTGGCGTGCCGGCCAAGCCGGTTGGCGGCCCGATCAGCAATCCGGCGCAGAATATGGATCAGGCGCTACCCGACGATACAAACTGAGCTGGCTGGCGATTGCCCTTGATCTTGTTACAGCGCGCATGCGTCAGCTGCAGATTGTCCTGATCGTCGCGGCCGCCGTTTGATCGCGGCCAGATATGGTCAAAGCTCGCCCGGCGTTTCTGCCAGACGCGCGCGTGCGCGGCGTGAAACCGGTTGCGTAACATGGGCTGACCACACAGTGCGCACAGGCCCTTCTGCGCGCCCCAGAGATCCTCAAACAGCTTTGTATTTGGCGTTTCAAATGGCCCGCTCATAGCGTGTCCGGCACATCCCAACCACGCCGGGCACAGGCCGCCAGGACCGTATTGCGCAGCAGGCAGGCAATCGTCATGGGGCCAACCCCGCCGGGCACAGGGGTCACCGCACCGGCTACCTTGGCCGTACTATCAAAGTC
>JBCCMX010000055.1:0-12951 GCA_039026135.1 Pseudomonadota bacterium
GACAGAATGACTGCGCAACGCCATCTTTTGTCGCGATTTACGACG
This sequence comes from Pseudomonadota bacterium, assembly GCA_039026135.1. Lineage (GTDB taxonomy): Bacteria > Pseudomonadota > Alphaproteobacteria > Caulobacterales > Hyphomonadaceae > Henriciella. Next base: position 46 of record JBCCMX010000055.1, read on the forward strand.
ATGATGCAAACTGGTCACGCGACGACCAGTCTTTGGTCACATCAAGGCGCGGTGCATCCTTTACATTCTCTGCCGCGACCCATTCATAAAGCGCGTCCCAGGCGCTGGCCTGCGCCTGCGCATCAAACATCTGCTCGGCCGTGTGCCGCGCCGACATCCGCAATGGCGCCGCAGCAAGATGGTTATCAAAATAAGGTTCAAGGCGGGCCAGTGTCTCTTCGGCAAGTCGGTCGACCTGTTCGGCAAAACCGCGCCCATAGTCTGCTGTATGACGTTTGGAATAGGCGATGCCAGTCCATTCACCTTCCGGCGTTGCGTCCACGTCCAGCAGGAAGCCATTCACGCCGTCAGTGATGAACTCTGGCAGCGCACACAGTCTTGTTCCGATAACGGGCGTGTGTTCAGCCATCGCCTCGATTGCCGAATAGCCAAATGTATCGGCAAACGTGTGCAGCAAAGAAAAATGCGACTGGCCGAGCACGTCTTTCACAACCGCCGAGGGCTGCGCGCCCACAAAGGTGGCTGTCGGCAGGCTCGCAGCCTTCAGGTAGGGGTCAAAGAACCCCTCGCTGGACGGGTCGATCCAGTTATTCCCGACCGTCAGCGCTGAAATGAACGTGATATGGACAGGCAAGCTGCGCTCATGCGCGAGCTGCGCCATACGTGCCGCCACGCATCCGCCCTTTCGACCGAAATCGGCGCCGACAAAAACCAGCTTCAATGGGCCGGGCTCGTGGAGATCAAGTCGGTCACCGCGATCCGGTATCTCAAGGTTCGGATGGCGCACCATCAGCTTTGCGGTCAAAAGATCCAGGTTCGGGCTGTTCTCATGCTGTTTGAGAAACAACCGCTTGGCAAAATGCGACATGCCGATCAGACGGCGGCACTTGTTCGATTCAACGATCCTCTGCATGGCTAGTGTCAGCATATTGTCTTTTGGCCATGCGTAACGGCGCGGCATGTGCGACTCGAACGACACGATCATCTTGCCCGCACCAACCGGAAGCCGGTTATGGGCGTGCACAAGATCAACCGGCCGACCCGGCGCCAGCATGGTAAACCCGTCATAGCGATTGCGGATCTTGTTAAACGGAACAAACTGGCGCCGATCAATAACATGTCGTGACTGACGCGGTGACATAAAGCTCGACTGGTACCGATCCTTAATGACCGCAACCCGAATTTGGCTCATGTCTGATCCTTCACAACACGATAAGGCACGTGGGGGCTACTGTCCCAAAACCTCAAATGGCATATCCGGACGCTTCAGGATCTGGTCGAAATAGGCAACCGTCTTTTCCAAACCATCACGCAGCACGACTTTCGGCTCCCATCCAAGGTCGGCCTTGGCCTTTGTAATGTTTGGCTGGCGCTGCTTTGGGTCATCCTGAGGCAATGGAAGATTTGTCAGTTTGGATGACGATCCGGTCAGATCGATCACCGCTTCGGCAAGCTCACGAATGGTCATCTCATAAGGGTTGCCGAGATTGATCGGGCCCGTGACATCCGATGGTGAATTCATCAGTGCCATCAAGCCAGCCACCAGATCATCCACAAAGCAGAACGAGCGCGTTTGCTCGCCATCACCATACAGCGTGATGTCCTCGCCCTTCAGCGCCTGAATGATGAAGTTCGACACAACCCGCCCGTCATTGACATGCATACGCGGGCCATAGGTGTTGAAGATCCGCGCGACCTTGATCTCAAGGCGGTGCTGACGGTGATAGTCAAAAAACAGCGTTTCGGCCGCCCGCTTGCCTTCATCATAGCAGGATCTGATGCCGATCGGATTGACATTGCCCCAATACTCTTCGGGTTGGGGGTGAACATCCGGATCGCCATAGACCTCGGATGTTGAGGCCTGAAGGACCGGAACGCCGAGACGCTTGGCCAGACCCAGCACATTGATCGAACCATGCACAGAGGTCTTCAGCGTCTGAACCGGATCGCGCTGATAGTGGATCGGCGCGGCCGGGCACGCCAGGTGATAGATCTGATCGGCTTCCAGATAGAGCGGGAACGTCACATCGTGGCGGACCATCTCGAAACGCGGATTGGCCAGATTATGCGCAATGTTGCGCTTGTCGCCGGTATAGAAATTGTCGACACAAAGAACCTCGTGGCCCTGCTCAAGCAGGCGATCAGACAAGTGCGAGCCAACAAATCCGGCGCCGCCTGTTACGATAATTCTCTTCTTTTCCATTCGCCTTTAATCCCACACTAACGTTCAGTTTGGCCACAAATGACGGCTTGGACCGCCATACCGCACCCGCATGTTGCAGGCGATTTTGTCTGCGTCACCTGCAAAATGTGTTCCAAGCAAGCCCATTCGCGCAAATGGCCCGTCCGGGCTTTAGCATTCACCTTTGATCGCCTGGTTAATGGGCGCGAATGACCAAATTGCGACGTGCAGAATCGATCAGCCAATCACATGCGGGAATCCCCCCGGCCTGGTATCCAAATTGCAGTAGCGCTGATAGATTATCACCGCGCGATGATCGCGAAGACAAAGGCAGCAGCCATGCTTACCGATATTATCTGTATCACCGGGGCAGGCCGTAGCGGGTCAACGATTATGGATCGCGTCCTTGGCGCCATCGAGGGCGTTGCTTCATTCAATGAGATGCATGTGATCCTCAAACCCGATTATATGGACAAGCAGGTCTGCTCATGTGGCAAGGACCGCGACGACTGCCCGTTCTGGATCGCCGTTTTTGACGAATTGTCGGCGCGCCACGATATCGCCCGCATGACACAACTTGGCGCGAAATATGATCGCTCGTCGGCGATGCCGCGCCTGATGTTTGGTTGGCTCGGTCGATCAGGCCGCGAAGAAGTTGCCGCCTATGCCGCCTTTACGGCCGACAAGTTCCGCACGCTCGCCAAGCATGCGGGCGCCGATACCATTATAGACTCCTCAAAAATTCCAACGCGCGCGCTTTTGCTGCGCAAATATGCCAAGCTTCCCGTGCGCACCGTTCATCTCGTTCGCCATCCCGGCGCTGTTGCCTCATCGTGGATGCGCAAGAAGAAAGACCCGAGCATCGCCTCTGGCGAAATGACGCAATACACCGCAGGTCATGCACTGAAAGTCTGGGCATTTCGCAACCTCGCATCAGAGTTGCTGCGCTTCTGGATGCCCTATCTGCGCCTGAAATATGAGACGTTTGCCGAAAAACCGCGCGCGACCGTCGATCAAATTATCGGTTTTGCGCCCCACCTCTCGGGCCGCGAAAACGGCTTTGTTTCCGACAATGAGGTCAACCTGCCGCCGCTTCATTCGCTGAGTGGCAATCCAGACCGCTTCACCAGCGGCGTGACTGAAATCCGGGAAGACACCGCCTGGAAAACATCAACAGTGGGCCGCCAGATCGGGCTGCTGCGTCTGTTGATCGGGCCGATCGCACGGCGCTATGGATACAGGCTCAATCCTGAGCCACAGGCCGACGCCGTGGCCGCGCAAACGGTCTCAAAATAGCGCTTCTATTCGGCTGCGACTCCAAAACCGGCATCCGCCGGCATGCGCCCCGCAAGCTCAAGCAAAAGGTCGTGCGCCTCTTCCAGCGGTAACTTGTCGCCATGCACCTCGCCCGCGCCACTGGCACGCTGCGCCCAGAAGGCCCCATCGCGGCAATGCTGGGAATTGTTCACCTGGCCGACCAGCATGAAAAGCTTGTCAAACGCGATCCGCTCACCGCTTGTCGCATGCGTCAGTTCCATGCCCGGCGCGACCTGAGAGATCAGCCCGCACCAGAAGAACAAGCGACTATCAGTGCGGCGCCACTCCATAATCGTTTTGCCGTTTGACTGCGCTGCATCGAGACGGGCCTCCGCCTCAATCGCCTGCGCCTCGGTTTCAAAGCTCGCCCAGGCCTGGTGGGTCATGACCGGCTCAAAACTCTTTGGCTGCGGGCCGCCGAGCCATTCGAATACCGCAGCAAAATCGTGCGGGCGATAGACGAACTTGCCGCCAATATGCTCATAGCTAGTATTGGCTTCCTGGCTCAGCGCCGTGGCGAGCACAAGACGGGTATCCGGCCCGCCAAGCTTCATCGCGCGGCCGACCAGCCTGTCCATATGCTCGTAAGAGGCCTCAACTGCGCCGCCATAGGCTTTCATGTCCTCATCAGAGGGTACAACTTTATACTCATCCGGCGACATATGGCGCCAGTAACGGTGCTGCAGAAACGCCGTTGAGTTGGCAAAGAATGTCGCAAAGTCGGGGCGGCGCTTTTTGTATGTATGCTCAAACACGTCCCACATCATGAGATCGAGCAGCATGGCCCGTCGCCATTTCCGGTCAAAGGATGACGTCTTTTCGCTGGCGACCTGGGCGGCGGCCTGGAACATTGTCGGGACAGACAGGCCGCGGGCCAGCATGAATTTCAGAAAGGCCGCCGCGGTCGCTTTGGACGGTTTGGCATTCGGGTTGGTGTGCTCGGTGACATAGAAGCTGATGAACTTGTGAAACACATCAAAGGCCGGGTCGGTTGCGCCGACCTGCGCTGACCAGGGGTCGGGCACCAGAAACACCTTGTCGCGGCGCTTGGTGTCGCCATTCATCGAACCGAACACAACCGAAGACAGCCCCTGATCGGCCAGCACATCCCAGATCCGCTTTTGGTCAATCATATGACCCTGATCGAGCTCGGCGGCGCCGTGTACACTTTCCGGCTGGCCGGTATGAAAGCTCGGCCACTGGACCCACGGTTCCAGCGAGGGATCATCGGTATGGGTGACGTAGACATCCGATTTGGCATGCAGGGATTTGAAATTCGGTAAACGCCCCTCGGCCATCATCCGATCCAGGATCGGTGGGCAAAGCTCGTTCAATTCCAGAACGATAACGGGCGTATCGGCATTCTGCTGCGCCATGATCAGGTTCCTGTCTGCCGGAAAATATGTATCGCAAACAGTGTGCGGTCGCAATAATTGTGCCGCCTGACGGCACAATATGCCTCAGTTCTACGCAGTTTTTTTCGCAAAATGGTCGGAACGGCAGGATTCGAACCTGCGACCCCCGGTCCCCCAGACCGGTGCGCTACCGGGCTGCGCTACGCTCCGACACCGCGCGTGTATAAAGTGTCGGCGCGCGCAAATGCAAATAGTATTCGCTGCTCAGGCCGCGCTGACCGCGCCGCGCGCGGCATCAAGACGGGCCTTGAGACTGGTCAAATCAGCCAGAACAGCTTCCAGGCGCGCGCTCTCACCCGTGGCAACATGGTTCGGTTCAGCTTTGGCGGTAAAGGCCTGCCTGACGCTGTTTTGCAGCGCGCGCGCGGGACTGGACACAGGCGCCGGGCCGGTTTGCGCATCCAATGGCGCCTGGACGGCCGCGCCGATCCAGGCTTCGCCAGCATTGATCGCTGCTACACCCTGCTCACGCAGCAGCTTTTCAGCGCCTTTCAGGGTCATGCCGCGCTGATGGACAAGCGTCTGGATGGCGCGCAGCGCCTCAATATCCTCAGCCCGAAACATGCGCCGGCCATCGCGGCGCTTTAGCGGCTTCACGAATTTGGTGAACTTGCCCTCCCAATAGCGAAGGACATGCGTTTGCAAGCCGAGTTCTTCTGCTGCTTCTCCAATTGAACGATAGGCTTCAGCTGATTTTTCAACTTTGCGCGCAGCAGATTTGGCCATGGGATCTCGACTTCAAGGTTAGCCGCCGACGCTCTCCTTGAGCATGGGCGAAGGTTTAAAGGTCACAACCTTGCGCGCCGAAATTGTTGCCTCAATTCCCGTTTTCGGATTGCGCCCCTCGCGGGCCGCCTTCAGCCGAACGTTGAAATTGCCAAATCGGGACAATTTCACGCTGCCCTGGTCTTCCAGGCTTTCGCTGATCATATCGAGCATTCGGTCAAGCAGGTCTGAGGATTCCTGACGGGTCAGCCCGACTTCGCGAACGATCGCATCCGTCAGTTCTACACGTGTTAGTGTTGAATTGCTCACAGTCTTCAGACTCCTCTATCTTAACAATAGGCTCTCATTTCTTAACGAAAGGATTATAGTCGAAAGAGGCTCGCCCCCCAAGATAATCCGCCGCCCATCGCCTCACTCAAGATCAAATGCCCAGGCTTTATGCGACCATCGCCGACAGCGGTGTCGAGCGCAAGCGGAATCGAGGCCGCCGAGGTGTTGGCATGCATGGCCACGGTCGAGATCACCTTGTCTTCATCAAGACGAAGTTTCTTCGCCACGCCGTTCAGAATGCGCTGATTGGCCTGATGCGGCACAAACCAGTCCACATCATCGGCAGTGATCTCAGCCTCCTGCATGACCACTTCGACTGCGCTTGAAATATTGGTCACAGCATGGCGAAACACCTGATTGCCAAGCATACGCACATGCCCGACGGTTCCGGTGCTGGAAACCCCGCCATCGACATGTAACAGGTTGGTCTTGGCCCCATCGGTGCGAAGGTAATGCGCGAGGATGCCGCGATCGCCGGCCTCTTCGGCGGGCTCGGCCGTCATGGCAACAGCGCCGGCACCATCACCAAACAAGACGCAGGTGCCGCGATCTGACCAATCGAGTATGCGGGTAAACGTTTCAGCCCCGATCACGAGTGCGCCATTGAACACGCCCGACTTGAGCAAGGAGTCGGCGGTCGCCAATGCGAACAGGAAGCCTGAACACACCGCCTGCACATCGAAAGCCGCGCCGTGCGCACTGCCGAGCTTGGCCTGCACCGCCGTTGCCGTCGCCGGGAAGGTTTTATCCGGCGTGGTGGTCGCCACCACGATCAGGTCGACCTGATCAATCGTCATGCCGGCGGCATGCAGCGCGCGCTGCGCCGCCTCCACACCCAGATCAGATGTCAGCTGATCGTCGGCGGCAATATGGCGCTCGATGATACCGGTTCGCTCCCGGATCCATTCGTCCGAGGTCTCAACCAGCTTCGACATCTCTTCATTGGTCATGACGCGTTCGGGCAGGTAACTGCCCGTTCCGCGGATTACACTTCGTCGCACACTCATTCAGCCGCCTCACTTAAGTCTGCTTCACCGCTGGCACGGTTCAGGCTGCTTGCAACCTCGCTCATATACTGGCTCGACGCCAAATCAGCGGCGAGATCGATCGCGGTGGCATAGCCGTCAGCATCGGTGCCACCATGGCTTTTCACGACCACGCCGTTCAGGCCGAGCAGCACCCCGCCATTCACCTTTGATGGGTTCATTCTGTCGCGCAAATCGCGCAAGCCCCCGCCGGCCAAGGCCGCCCCGACTTTGCTCAGCATCGAGGATGTCAGGGCTTCGCGGACATAGGCCGCCACCAAACGGGCGGTTCCCTCAGCGGTTTTCAGCGCGACATTGCCGGTAAAGCCGTCTGTCACCACCACATCAACCGCGCCCATGGAAATATCATTGCCCTCGACATAGCCGCGAAAATCGAGGCCGAGCACCGGGTCGCGAAGGCGCTCTGCGGCCAGTTTCAGCGTATCGCGGCCCTTTTCGTCTTCAGACCCAATATTGAGCAGGCCAATTGTCGGTTTGGCTTTGCCTGTAACCGCGCGCGCATAGGCCTCGCCCATGATCGCAAACGTGACAAGCTGGTCGGAGTCCGCATCAAGATTGGCACCAATATCTAGCACGATTGACTGGCCCGCCATTGTCGGCCAGGCCGCTGTCATCGCCGGGCGGTGCACGCCTTCCATCTTGCGCAAAACCAGCATGGAGAAGGCCATCAAGGCGCCGGTATTGCCAGCTGAAACCGCCGCCGCTGCCGCGCCTGATTTCACCGCTTGTACAGCGCCCCACATGCTTGTGCCCTTAGCCCGGCGCAGCGCCGCTGACGGCTTGTCGCTCATTGAGACGATCTCATCACAATGCATGATCTCACAACGGCCATTCAGGCTGCGCGTCTCGATCCCGGGCGCAATGTCACTTGAGCGCCCATAGACCTGAAATGTGATATCGGGGCGGCGCGCCGCGCTAATCGCAAGCCCGTCGAGTACCACCTCGGGCGCGCTATCTCCACCCATAGCGTCGATCGACAGGACCAAACTGGCCATATACTCCACTCCAGCAATCGGCTCGGTGCGCAAACTAGGCGTCGTCTCTCACAAAGGCAACGCTCGTCTTGGTTTGAATTTATGGCGATTCGTCAGGCGACAGGGTCGCCGCGATCCGGCCATACAGCAGGTCATTTTCCTCGATAGTAGACAAATCCACTTGCAACGCGGCAAGCCAGGCGGCGAGCGCAGCAGAATGGGACGCGCTGCAAACACCGTTTTTCACCAAGACCCCCTCGACCTCGGAGGCGTTTTCAGTCTCAAGCGCGCCATCAAAGGCCCGCGCAAGCCCGACAAATTCTTCGCCAATCTTGCGCATTCGCCGCGCGATTGAGGCATCACCCACCCCATCCTCGCGCAAGGCCGCATCAAAGCTGTCAAAGATAGCATGATAAAGCATCTGGCCGAGTTTCGGGTCATGCGACCCGATTGATCGCAGCCGGCGCAGCACAATGGTGGTCACAAGCGCGACCATCTGGCTGCGACCTTCCATCGTGTCGCTGACCCAGCCTTGCGCATAGGGCGTGACATCCCGCGCCTTTGTTATGATGAACCGGCGCCAGCCCTCCACTGCAACGTTGCGCCGGCCGCGGGCTGCAAACCAATCGAAAATTCCTGCCAAGGCTTATGCCTCCAAAGCTTGCTTTTCAGCGTCAATCGCCTTTATCTCAGGCCTGATTATCAGGAGTTTTCCTATGGCGCGACGTGTCATTCTCGCATCCGTGTTGCTCGCCGCTTCAACGGCCGCCTGTATCTCACCCATTCAGGACTTTCACGGCTATGCCGCTGATGATGTTCAGCCCACCGCGATCCAACCTGGCACAGATACGCGCGCCAGCGTTCTGGCCCAGCTGGGCTCGCCATCAACCGAAAGCGTGTTTGACGAGGATACCTGGTTCTACATTTCGACCGTTCGCGAACGCTTCGCCTATTTCATTCCAAAGACCAAGGACAGAACGATTACAGCGATCCGCTTCGACGAAGATGACGCGGTGGCCGAAGTGCTTGATTATGATGAAACGCATGGGCGTGTGATCAATTATTCGTCCCGCGAAACAGCGACCCGTGGCCGCGAGCTTGGCTTGCTAGAGCAGATCTTCGGCACAATTGGTGCAGTCGCCCTGCCGCCGACCGAACAGCGCACACCTGGCAGTCAGCCGGGTCAATAGAGCAGGCCATCTCTCTGCAAGGCCTTTAGGTCACGCCCAGCGCCTTTAGCGGGTCTCTTTCGGCGATCAGCTGCTGGGTCTTGTCTGTAAAGTATGGCCGAAGCAGCCCGAGCATCTGGTCTATGCCTTGTTGGCGATCACGATTGGCGTCCGGCAGATCGGCGTATCGAATACGCGCATAGTCGAGCCAATAACGCCCACTGACGACGCAAGACACTGCCAGTGCCGGAATATCGGTGCCTGACAGGTCAAGCAGCCCCAATTTGTCAGCGTGCCGCAAACGTTGTTCAACGCTTTGTTCAATGGACCGATAGGTTTGCTGCAGACGTAGCAGGACCTCGCCTTCCTGAAGCGCCGCCAGCGGATCGCGCAGAAGATACCGGAAATCCCACAGCGTCTCGAAAATCCCCAGGAACTGCTCGGCCGTATTCGGAAGCGCAGACGCGGCCGGCGCGCTGAGCTTGCGCTTCAGGCTCTCTTCAAAAGCCTCAAGATGCGCAATAACGAGATCCTGTTTTGCCTTGAAATGATACCATAGCGTGCCTTCGAGCACATTTGCTGTTTCGGCGATTTGGCTCGTTGTGGCCCGCTCGAACCCGCCGGAATTGAACAGGATCAGGCTCGATCGCAATATCTTTCCTCTGGTCTTGGTATCGAAGGCCGCGTCAGTGGCGGCTGACAGGAGCGGTCGTGTGTTCACGCTTGCGGCGATCCTTGTTGCGCGGGGGTATCCCCAACCCGGTACGGTTTCTCGGTGGCCGCATCATAAAGCCGATCGGCATGTGGATGCAATGTGCCGTGAAGACGATCCCAGATCACCGTGTAGAGCCCGTAATTGTACTTGTAGGTGCGGTGATGCTGATTGTGATAGGCCGACTTGTTGAACCAGTATCCCAGCGCACTTCTGGCGACAAAGCGCGGCATGATTTCATAGCCGAGGTGACCATACACATTATAGGCCAGCGAGATCAGACCGGCCGTCAACAGACCGACCGTATGCAGCGGGATGATCAGCACCAGGATGAAGAAAATGCCGATTTCGAGCAGGGCCTCCAGCGGATGAAAGGCAAAGGCTGAAAAGGCACTCGGATTGGTTGAGAGATGATGGGTTTTGTGCACGCGCTCATAGATCCCCGGCCGGTGGGAAATGCGGTGCATCCAGTAGAAGTAAAAATCCTGGATCAGAAGAATGACCGGGATTTGTAGCCAGAACCAGACCATCCCATAGGCATCCGGCTCGCGATAAATCTGGGTCCAGCCAAGCGATGTCATCACAAAGATAAGCCCGACGACGAAGGTAAAGGTCAGCACCGATAGCATGGAGTAGCCAATCTCGCGGCCAACCTGCGCGCGGGTAAACGGGGTCTTCTGCAATCGCCGCCAGGGCGCCATTTTGCCAATCAGCATGCTGAAGCCAAAGGCCAGGCCGGTAAAAATGAAATAACGCAGCGCGATGAGCGCAGTGATGGCAGCGCCAATCAGCACAACCTTCAGGCCGACCGGCCATGTTTCGATCAGCGGGGCCAGAAACTCGGAAATCATGCCATCTTCCTCAGCAAAGTTGGGTGTTCACCCAAATATGGGTAAATACCCAAATTTGTCAATATCCCTCATGCCCCCAATGCGGATTGGACAAAAAAAGCCCCGGCATGGCCGGGGCTTTCCTGTTTCATGTGATCAACAGTTGATCTAATGACCGCCAGCCAGAACCGCTAGCATCAAGAGCGCCACAATGTTCGTGATCTTGATCATCGGGTTCACAGCCGGGCCGGCCGTATCCTTGTAAGGATCGCCAACCGTATCGCCGGTGACCGCGGCTTTATGGGCTTCAGAGCCCTTGCCGCCATGATTGCCATCTTCGATATATTTCTTGGCATTGTCCCAGGCCCCACCGCCGGATGTCATCGAAATGGCCACAAAAAGGCCCGTCACGATCACGCCGAGCAACATGGCGCCAACAGCGGCCAGCGCCGAAGATGGACCTGCAATGCCCCAGATAACGAAGAACAGGACGACCGGCGACAAGACCGGCAGCAAGGATGGCACAACCATTTCCTTGATGGCGGCTGTGGTCAGTATGTCCACCGCGCGCCCATAGTTCGGCCGCGAGGTTCCGGCCATGATCCCTGGATCATTCTTGAACTGGCTGCGCACTTCTTCCACGACAGCCTGGGCCGCGCGGCCAACGGCCATCATCGACATACCGCCAAACAGGAATGGCAACAGACCGCCAAAGAGCAGGCCGACCACGACATAGGGGTTGGCAATCGAGAAATCGACTGCGCCAATTCCGGCAAAGAAACTGCCTTCGGCCGCATTCGCCGCGAAGTATTTCAGATCTTCGTTATAGGCTGCAAACAGGACCAGCGCGCCGAGGCCGGCTGAGCCAATCGCATACCCCTTTGTCACCGCCTTGGTCGTGTTGCCGACCGCATCGAGCGCGTCGGTTGTGTCACGCACATTGCTTGGCAATTCGGCCATTTCGGCGATGCCGCCAGCATTGTCGGTCACCGGACCAAATGCGTCGAGCGCCACGATCATGCCGGCCAGCGCCAACATGGTCGTTGTGGCAATCGCGATCCCGAAGAGACCAGCCAGATTGAAGGTCAGGATAATCCCGCCAATAATGGTCAGGGCAGGCAACGCGCACGATTCCAGCGAGACAGCGAGGCCCTGAATGACGTTCGTGCCATGGCCTGACTCGGATGATTTTGCCACCGAACGCACCGGGCGATAGCCCGTGCCCGTATAGTATTCGGTAATCACCACGATCAGCGCGGTGACCGCCAGACCGGCAACACCGCACCAGAACAGGCTGGCACCGGTCACCTCTTTCGGCGCAGACCCGTCTGCCGTCATCAAGCCCAGCGCTTGGCCGCCGCCTTCGATCAGGCCAAAACCGTTGGGCAGGCCGAAATGGATCGCAATGGCCAGACCAATCACCGAGAACACGCCAGTTGCGATCAGGCCCTTATAGAGCGCGCCCATGATATTGGTTGAGCCCTGGCCGAGGCGCACAAACCATGTGCCGGCCACCGATGCCACAATGCAGACCGCACAAATCGCGAGCGGCAGCATCAGCATTTCAGTGAGGTAAGCCGAACCGCTAAAGTAAATCGCGGTCAGAACCATAGTCGCAACAATGGTCACGGCATAGGTTTCGAACAGGTCAGCGGCCATGCCAGCGCAATCGCCAACATTGTCGCCCACATTATCCGCAATCGTAGCCGCATTTCGTGGATCATCTTCCGGAATTCCGGCTTCGACCTTGCCCACCATATCGCCGCCAACATCCGCGCCTTTGGTGAAGATACCGCCGCCGAGACGGGCAAAGATGGAAATCAATGAGGCGCCAAAACCGAGCGCAACCAATCCATCAATCACCGCACGGTCGCTGGCAGGATTATAGCCAAGGCCGCCGACCAGCAGGCCATAATACCCGACCACGCCAAGCAGTGCCAAACCGACCACAAGCATGCCGGTCACGGCGCCCGACTTGAACGCCATGGACAGACCGCCCTGCAGGCTTTTCGAGGCAGCATGCGTGGTGCGCACATTCGCCTGAACCGACACTTTCATGCCAATAAAGCCTGCCGCACCCGACAGAACCGCGCCGATAATGAAGCCAAGCGCCGCTTGCCAACCGAGAAGCAGGAACAACACGACCGTTGCGGCCGCGCCAACCATCGCAATTGTGCGATACTGCCGGTTCAGATAAGCGTTGGC
>JBCCMX010000056.1:0-12830 GCA_039026135.1 Pseudomonadota bacterium
CCAACGGGCGCTTGATAGGTTTCGGGCGAGATTTCCTTGCCCGGCTCGGCATAGACTGCGTTCAGGCGACCAAAGAAAATTGTGTTTGGGTCAGACGCGTTGACATAGCCGTCGACGGGCGTGCGCAACTCTTCCTTCTTGGTCGGGTCGACCAGATAGGGGGTCACAATCACAACCATCTCGGTCTCTTCATTCACAAAGTCGCGCGACTGGAACAGGGCCCCGAGAATGGGAAGCTTCTTCAAGCCCGGTAGCTGGTCCAGCGTCTGTTTGGACTGCGACTGAATAAGGCCGGCCAACATGGTCGACCCGCCAGACGGCAATTCAACCGTGCTTTCAGCGCGCCGCACAATCAGCGCCGGGATGGTCAGCGTCTGGGCCGTGATGACATCGCCCGTGGCGGTAATCCCGGCAATCGATTCCCCCTGGAATGCCCCGACATTTGAAAGCTCGGAAATCTCGGTCGAGATTTTCAGAGAGATACGCCCCTCTGACAGAACAACCGGCGTAAAGGCCAGCGCCACACCATATTGCTTAAACTCGACCCCGATTGAACCATCTTCATTCTGGCTGACCGGCACAGGATATTCACCACCGGCCAGAAATCTCGCCGCTTCGCCCGAAACCGCCATAATGTTCGGCTCGGCCAGTGTCCGGACAATGCCAACCCGCTCCAGCGCATCAATCGCGGCGCCGGCCGAAGACTGGAAGTCCGTGCCATTATAGTTGGTATAGCCAAGTTCGGTTGACAGACCGCCAAGTGAGCTACCGGCGACGTTGAAGCTGTTCGCGCTAGACAACCGGAATCGGTTTGAATAAGGCAGCCCCGGTTCCAGCGCCGTGGTTCCAGAATCTGTAAACGCGCCGGTGACCGGATCGAACGTAAAGAGCTGGCGCTCAACCTGATTGGCCAGTTCGCCAAAATCCATGGCGCCGGACAGGTTGATACCAAGCTGTTTGACCACTGTGCGCTGCATCTCGACAATGCGCACTTCCAGCATCACCTGGTCTTTGGCTGAAATGCTCATCATGTTGACGACGGGCGAGCCTTCATCGTCGCCTTCCTGCGCCATATAAGCCGTCACCAGGCGAACGACCTGATCTGACTGGACGACATTGTCGACGACACCGTTCAGAACAACTGTGCCATTCACCGTTTCAACTTGAACGCGGGCATCGGGCACGTAACGCGCAATCAGGTCATCAAGGCGCGCGGTATCCATTTCAACCGCAATTTCTAGATTGAGCAACTGATTGCCATTGCTGTCGAACACGAAGGCGTTGGTCTGACCGACCTCGACACCGCGAAAGATGATCCGCTTGGCCGTCTGAACCACCGCATCGGCAATGGTGGGATTGGTGATCACAAGATCAGCGGCCGGGCGCTCCAGCTCGATGACAGTCGATTTGTTCAGGCCAAGAACGATCTTGGACGACACGTTCGAATCGCCCGGTGCAATCACATTCACGCCCATCAGGTTCTGCGCCGCAGCGGCCCCTGCCGACAGGCAGATGGCCAGCGCGACCGCGGTCCCTTTTGCAAGGCTACTGAAACACGTCATACTTAGGCACCCCCACCCACTGAGGAGCCGTTTCGGAAAATGGTCACCTCATTGCCGCCTGACTCCAGGCTTTCGAGCATATCTGTTTGTGCTTTGACCTCGCCATCATTCCAGTCCGCGTCAGCGACACTGCGAAGGGTCAGCGAGATCTGTCCCATACTGGCGGCAAGCGCCATCAATTCGGCCTGTTGCTGGTTCAGCTCCAGCGTGGCGGTTGAACCGGTCATGGCCGGAACGCCGTCAACCTCGCCAAATGTCTGGTCAATCGCCAGAACGCGCGCATTTTCCATAATGGTCTTGGTCAGTGTGCGCTCTTGCACTTCGCGCTTGGTGACCACCTCCACCTGATAGGTCAGGATCACGTCAACGCGGTCATCCGGCAGAATGAAGCCAGCTGATGCCAGCTCCGGAGAGATCTCAACCGTGGCGGCCCGCATGCCGGGACGCAGAAGCGCCGCCATGAAACCGGTTTCACCCTTCTGGACGATTTTCATCGGCAAAACGGGCTCTTCAGAATAAAGCGCCGCGCGCACAACGCTGCCGGTAATCTCTTCAATCGCTTCGGGGTGAGATTCCTGGGTAAAGAAGTTCGGGTTCACCGACCGCTCCGGCCAGTCTGACCAGGCCAGATCGTCCGGTGTCAGCAAAGAACCAATGATCAAATCGTGACGCGCGACCAGAACCTTGGTCTGGGACACCTCGACTTCCTTGATCACCTCGACCGTTTCAGTTGTCTGATTCGCCGGCCCTGTTTGCCCCGCCAGGTTTCTCACCAGAATTGCCGCGATAACGGCTGCGAGTGCAGCAACAGCAAGGATTATAAAGCGCATGGGAGACATTGCAGGACCTCTTTCTCCAAAGCCCGCGTGCAAAAATACGGGCCCTCTGGCGCCTGTTATGTCAGCCCCATGCTAAGGCAAGGTTAACCGAACGCGCTGTTCTAGCTCAGAAAACTTGTCAGGAAGGGTGAGGGCGGCATCGCGGCAAAGGCGCCGGCTGCAATCGCGATCCCATAAGGCACGCCTTTTTCATCCTGCAACGTCTCATAAGCAAAGCCAGGCGCGGCATGCGCCGGCACCCATTTGCGCGCCAGGATAACCAGCACCGCCAGAAGGCCGCCGGCCAGTGCCATGGCATAGACAAAACTCATCGCGCCGCCCGGACCGATCCACAGCATGATGCCGGGGATCATCTTGGCATCGCCGCCGCCAAACACACCGCTCGCAAACAGGGCCACCGAAATCGCAAACGCAATCGCGCCGGCAACGAGATGCCACCCGACCGTTTCCCAGCCCGGCTGCACCAGCAGACAGGCGCCGATAAATGAGAGGGCGAGTGACAGGTTCAGCCAATTGGGGATCGTGAGCGTCGCCAGATCGCGCAGCGCGGCAAACAGGCAAAAACCGATAAAGACCAAAGTCAGAAGCTGAACTGTCATATCGGTCTCCTATGCGCCTGATCTCCACTCAATCAGATCAAGCTGAAGGAAGGCTTACCGGACCACCGGCCCCGCATGCCCATAAAATAAAAGAAGCCGCCGGACGAACCGGCGGCTTCCAGGTTTCACTACACGTAAAACCTTAGACCGAAGTCTATTAGACCATTTGGTCAGATACAGTGTTAAATGTAGCTGATGTGTTGTCACCAAGAGTAGAAACAGCACCGATGATCGCAACAGCGATCAGGGCAGCAATCAGACCATACTCAATAGCTGTGGCACCAGACTCATTCTTAAAAAATTTGCGCATTGGAAACTCCCACTATGCAGGTTAAAAACGTCCCGAGTTTTCGGGTTTTTCTTCCCGGAACAGGTGTCGTTGTACAGGTCGGCGCTGAAAATCTCGTAAACCGAAACAGAAACTTCCTGAATGTTATCCAAGCTCTTGTTAACTGTTCTGGACGCCGCCCCACACGTGCCTATTTATAAAGAAACAGATCCGGCACGCGGTGCACACACCCCCGGCAATCTTAGTAAACATGCAACCTCTTTAGCGCATGTTGCCTTCACAACTTCTGGAGTGGCCCATGACATCATTCTTCAAACCCCTCGCCCTGATCGCGGCCACTGTGCTCTTTGCCGGCGCCGCCCTGGCCGAGCAATTCGTCGTTGAAGGCGGCAAGGCCAAGCCTCTGCGCCTGCCTGGCGATGCGGCCAATGTCAGCCTTGGCAATCAGAATATTGCAGAAGTCGCCGTGATCGATCGCGACCTGCTTTTGATTTCCGGCAAATCCTTCGGCACAACCAACCTGATCGTCTTCGACAATGAAGGCTCGATCATCCATTCCGGCGATATTGTCGTCACCAGCGAGACGGCAAACCTGGTCACGATCAACCGCGCCGGTTCGGACTTTACCTATAACTGCTCACCAGAATGCCGCCGCACGCTGCAGCTCGGCGACAATTCCGCCCACCTTGGCGAGCTGGTCGAACAACTCGAACTGCTCAAAGAGCTCAACGAATAAAACAAAAAAAGTCGATCAAGATCAGCCGGGTCTGCATGGCCCGGCTTTTTTTGTTACCGGCCGGCCGCGCCATCCTCGCCAGTGGCCGCCAGCGCTGTTGACAGCGCCGTCTCACCATCTGCCTTTGCCGTATCGACACTCACAGAATACATTGACTCGCCATAGGCACCGACCGCGCCAATCCGCTGGTCACCCAGCCACCACTCAAAAGCGCCGGCATTGTTCAGCGTGACCGTCCAGCCTGCACCAATGCGTGGATAGTAGACCTCGCCGGCATCCATCACACGGTTGCGAAACACCGTGCCGTCAGAGCCGCGCGCTTCGATCCAGCTTGATTCAATCGCACGGATCGAAAACTCCTGGCGCGCCGCAAGACTGGTCACCACGGCCTGCGCCTCGACCGCCGGCGCGCTCGTCGCCACCTGGCGGTAGACCGGCAATTCGGTTGTCTCAGGGCCGCTGCTGGCGAGGCCCATCATCGTGACTGCGCCAACCACCAGGATACCCGCAGCGATTGTTGCCGGAACGGCAAAACGCTGAACCAGAGAGACCTGCGCCTCCATTTTGGCCTCAGGCAGATTCTCCGCCTCAAGGACGGCCTTCTTGGCCGCAAAGGCATCGGCGATCTCATTCGGTGCCAATCCCAGAAAACCCGCATAGGTTGCGGCCTGAAGGCGCACAATTGATGGCGACACGTTACGGGTCTGCATGCTTTCCAGCGCGCTGAGCACTTCAGGTGTCATGCGCAGGCGCTGGGCGGCTTCCTTCAAGGACAGGCCTTTTTCCTCGCGTTTGGCCCGCAATATCTCGCCGGCACTGCGCGAGACCATCTGTTCAACCTGAAAGTCTGTTACGTCGTCGGTAATCATCTCTTCTACCCTGCCGCGTCCCGTCTACGCTGTTGCGTCTGACAAGACTATACCTTGTTGTCGCGCAAGGGCTAACACTCCATTACGCAGCTCTGGTTCGGGCTGTTGCAAGAGTTGTGCAAATTCTCGCGTAAAAGCCGAAAAATCCAGACTGCGTAACATTCTCTTCACCGGGCCGACCCCGCCAGCATTCATCGACAGGCTGTCAAAGCCGAGGCCAACCAGGCACAGCGCCTCAAGCGGGCGGCTGGCGCCCTCCCCGCAAATCGAGACCGGAACGCCAATCGCATGGCACGTATCGCTGACCTGCTTCAAAAACCGCATCACAGGCCGGCTAATAAACGGGTATCGGTCCGAAACAAAGGGCGTCATGCGATCTGCCGCATGAAAGAATTGCAACATATCATTGGTGCCAACGGACACGAAATCGACCTCACCAGCGAGATCCGGCAGCGTATAGGCAAAAGCCGGGGTCTCCAGCATGGCCCCGATCTTCAGGTCGGATGGCGGACAAAAGCCCTGATACTCACCCCATTCGATTTCCTGCATCATCATGGCCTTGGCCGCGCGAAACTCGTGCGCGCTGGTCACCATCGGAAACATCACCGACAAGCTGCGCTCCTCGGCGGCGCGCAGCAAGGCCCGCAGCTGACGTCTGAACAGACCCGGCTTGTCGAGCGCAAAGCGGATCGACCGCCACCCCAGCGCCGGGTTTTCTTCACGCGCTTCGTTCAGATTGGGCAGCATCTTGTCGCCCCCAAGATCGAGCGTTCGAAAATAGACGGGTTTATCGCCGGCCGCGTCAAGCACGGACTTGTAGAGCGAAATCTGGTCGCCAAGCTTTGGAATGGCGTCCGACATCAGGAACTGAAACTCGGTCCGGAACAGGCCAATGCCATCCGCGCCCGTCTTGTCGAGATGATCCAGATCAAGCTGCAACCCGGCATTCAACATCAGCCGGACCGGGCGCCCGTCGCGCGTCTCGCTCGGTTCCTCGCGCAGCGCTGCAAAGGCGCGCTGGCGCTCGGACCGCAGGACCTGGCGCATTTTGTAGGCCTTTAACAGATCTTCGTCCGGCCGCAGATGAACCGCGCCCTGCTCGCCATCGACGATAATCTGATCGCCTTTGGCAACCTGCGTCACCAGCCCCTCAATGCCGCCAACGGTCGGAATGCCAAGCCCCCGGGCGACAATCGCCGCATGAGATGATGTCGCAACCTCTTCCAGCAAAACGGCTGTCACGCCCGCCTTGCCATAGTCGAGCAATTCTGCCGGCCCGAGACGGCGCGCCACCACGACAAAGGGCTCACCATGATCGCCGTCACCATTCAGCAGGGCACCGCCGCCCGATAACAGGCGCAGCAGCCGGTTATCGAGGTCTTCCAGGTCATGCATCCGTTCACGCAGATACGGGTCCTTGACCTTCTCAAACCGGATCCGGTGTTCACGGCGCAACCGGTCGATCGATGCTTCGGCCGACAGGCCGCTGCGCACACCTTCGCGCAATTTCTCGGCCCATGACGGGTCTGAGGCCAGCAATTTATAAGTTTCGATCACCTCGCGGGACTCGCCCCACAGGCCGCCTATCTCCGAGTTCAGCATCCGGTCGATCGAGCCGTAGAGCGCATCAAGCGCGTGATCGAGGCGGCGGGCCTCCAGCGCGCTGTCTTCGGCAAAGAATTTTGCCGCCGGGATAATCGGATCATGCAGGACCACCCGGCCCATGCCGAGGCCATCGCAAAGGATCCGGCCGGTCAGAACGGCCGGGCGCCTGTCACGGTCGTCTTCAATCTGTTCAGGATCGCTTGTCGAGATGCCGACAATCTCGGCCAGAACCATCGCAATGGTCTGCAGCGCGTCAATCTCCTCATCCTCATACTGGCGCTCGGTCCGGTTCTGGACGGTCAGAACCCCGACCACTTTGGCGCTGCGCAAAATCGGCACGCCGAGAAAGGCATGATAGGGGTCTTCGCCGGTTTCCGGGCGATAGGAAAAGCGAGGATGGCGCGGCGCGTCCTGGATCGATAGCGGCTGGGCATGGGTGGCGATCTGGCCGACAAGGCCCTCGTCCAGGGCGAGAAACGTGCGCCCGACTGAATCCTGGCGCAAACCTTCGGTGGCAATCAGTTCCAGCCGGTCTGTATGGGTGCGCCTGTAAATCGAGCACACGTCCGCAACCATGGTACCGGCAACCATCCGGACGACTTCTGTCAAACGGGTCTCGGTATCCATGTCTGCGGCCATAACGGCGCGCAGTCGGTTCATCAGCAACCGCGGAATAGAAAAACTGTCGGGCATTCCGCCCCCAATTGCCCTGTTCAGCTAGGCAGCGTCAAGGTCAAAGGCTGTATGCAAACTGCGCACAGCAAGCTCAGTATAGTCGGCATCGATCAGAACCGAAATCTTGATTTCCGATGTCGAGATGACGTCAATATTGATGCCTTTCTGATAGAGCGCCTCAAACATGGTTTGCGCGACACCGGTATGACTTTTCATGCCGACACCGATGACCGACACTTTCGCCACATCGCCCGTCACCTCCATACTCTCAAAGCCGAGCTCGGACTGGCTCTGGCTCAGAATATCGGCTGCCTTGGCGCTATCCGCACTGGTACAGGTGAACACGATATTGGCGCGCTCCGGCCCGCGCGCATTGGCCTGCACGATCATATCGACATTCACACCCGCCCCGGCCAGGGTCGCAAACAGACGCGCCGACACGCCCGGCTTATCTTCCATGCCAAACAGGGTCACCTTGGCCTCGTCGCGTGAATAGGTCACGCCATTTACAACCTGCTTTTCCAAAATCTCCTCCTCACTGCAAACCAATGTGCCCGTATTGCTCTCGCCCGCGCCCTTGAAACTCGACAGAACGCGCACGGGAACCTGATGGTTCATCGCCAGCTCAACCGACCGCGTCTGCAGCACTTTGGCGCCCAAAGACGCCATTTCCAGCATCTCCTCATACGAGACTTTTTCCAGCAGCGTGGCCTGCGGAACGATGCGCGGGTCAGTCGTATAGACCCCGTCAACATCGGTATAAATATCGCAGCTATCCGCGTTCAGCGCCGCCGCCACAGCCACTGCCGTCGTATCGGACCCGCCGCGCCCCAGCGTCGACACGCGGCCCGCTTCGGTCACGCCCTGAAAACCGGCCACCACAGCGATCTCACCGCGCTCAACCGCATCGGCCATGCCGCTATCCTCAAACCCGTCAATGCGCGCTGCGCCATGGCCCTCACGCGTCTTCATCGCCATCTGCCAGCCAAGCCAGCTGCGCGCCTTCAACCCGCGCTGGCGCAAAGACAAGGCGAGCAGCCCGCTCGTCACCTGCTCACCGGATGAGACGACCACATCATACTCATCGTCAAAGGCCGCGCCACTGACAGCTTCGCCCGCTGCGCCGCGCGCAAGCGAGACCAGCTTGTTCGTCTCGCCCGACATGGCCGAGACAATCACCGCCATTTTCTCGCCCCCGGCCGCGCGGTGCGCCACAATATCAGCGACATGCGCGATACGTTCCAGGTCAGCAACAGATGTGCCGCCAAATTTTAGGACAGTGCGTGCCATTGCCGTCTCGCCATCCCTTCCCATCTTCTTCAGAAATAAACCAGCGCGTCTTTATCTCCCTGCGCGACAAACTGCAATCGGAAGACACCAGCTATGGCACATGATGCGACAATACAGGCCGACGCTCAAACCGTCCCTCTCGCGCCCAGCATTGACCCTGACGAGGTCGCCAAATTCTCGGCCATGGCCGCTGAATGGTGGGACCCGAAGGGCAAGTTCAAACCGCTGCACAAGTTCAACCCGGTGCGCCTCGGCTTTATCCGCGAAACCGTCGAGCTTCACTTTGGCCTCGATGAACGCGCCAGACGCCCGTTTGAGGGGCTGCGCTTTCTCGATATTGGCTGCGGCGGCGGTCTTGTCAGCGAACCCATGGCCCGGCTCGGCGCCGAGGTGACCGCCGTGGATGCCAGCGCCGACAATATCAAGACCGCAATGACCCACGCCAAACAAAGCGGCCTCGACATCAATTTTCAGGCCGGCACGGTCGAGGGCCTGATCGCGGCGGGCACACCGCCTTTCGATGTCGTTCTCAACCTCGAAGTCGTCGAACACGTCGCCGACCCCGCGCAATTCCTCAAAGACTGTGCCAGCCTCGTCAAACCCGGCGGGCTGACCATTGTCGCGACCCTCAACCGAACGGCAAAATCCTTCGCCTTCGCGATTGTTGGCGCCGAATATGTCCTGGGCTGGCTGCCGCGCGGCACGCATGAGTTCGAGAAGTTTCTGCGCCCCGGCGAGGTGGAGGCGCCCCTGCGCGCGGCTGGGCTGGAGGTCGAACCGCCACAGGGTGTCAGTTACAGCCCCCTATCCGACCAGTGGCGCCTCAGCGGCGACACCAAGATCAACTATATGAGCGTTGCGGCGCGCCCATCCTGACACTCTCCACCGACTGTCCCTCAAACACGCCGCCGATTTAGTGGCCAAATCGGCCCTTAATGGCGTTTTAGTGGCGAATCTTATGGCGAAAATCACCATGGACCGGGCGATGACAGTCGCAGGATAGAGCGCGCGGGCCCGCCCGCCTTATCCAACACCTAGCGCGTTGGCACGATATCCATCAGCTCAACCTCGAAATCGAGATCAGCATTCGGCGGTATCGCGCCATAGCCTGTCGCGCCATAGGCGAGATCGGACGGGATATGCACCAGCCAGCGATCACCAGGCTTCATCAGCGACAGGGCCTCAACCCAGCCCGGTATCACACCGTTCGCCGGAAACAGTTCCGGCTCGCCGCGCTTGAACGCGCTGTCAAAAACCTCACCAGTGTCCGAGAACCGGCCTTCATAAAAAACCACCACCTGATCTGACTCGATCGGCGAGACACCAGCCTCATCGCCGCTTTCCAGCACGATATATTCAAGGCCGCTTTCGGTCTTCACAATGCCGTCAGCCTCGCTGTCCCAGGGCGTGTATGTTGCCCAGGCCGCCTCGTCGATCGGGCGCGGCTGCGGCCCGCGTTTCACCTCGCGCAGGCCGACCCGAAAGATCAGATCATCGCCTGGCTTGATCGGGCCGCCCGGCCGCGGATTGTCGCCATAGCCCAGCGCACTTGGCACATAGAAGACAAACTCGTCCCCCTCAGACATCAGCTGCAGCCCCTCAGTCCAGCCGGGAATGACGCGGCCCAAAGGAAATGTTGCTGTGCGCCCGCCCGTATACATGCCATCCGGACCGGGCTCATACGTGCCATCAAACAGTGTGCCGTCATTCAGCCGGCCCTCATACATGGCCACAACGGTGTCCTGCGCGGTGGGGCTCTCGCCGTCTTCTGTGCTGCGCTTCAACACACGATACTGCAGGCCGCTCGGCGTCGTTTCCACACCTTCAGCATCGCTGTCCCAAGGGATCAGGTCGTGAAGCGGGTTGTTCTGTTCCATTTTGGATCCTTGGCCGCAGGCCGCCAGCATCAGGGCCGATGCGGCCAATATGAATGTACGAAACACGAGGGTCATCTCCGTTCAGGTCAGCCTTTTCTTTAAGCGGCTCAATCGGCCCTGTCACCCGCGTCAAAGCTGACCGACAAAGCTTCGGTCTGATCGGCAAAAGTCAGCGTCTTCAGCTCACCATAGGCGCGAATATTCACGCGGTTGATCTGGTCGGGCCAGACCTCCCGCAGCGTGTTGTAACGTAACGTCCAGGTAAAGGCGGCCGCCGGCAGGCCGGTTTCCTGATAGACATAGAGATAGGCGCCATCAATCTCTGCGCCGATCAGCACAAGCGCGAGCGGCGCATCTAATGCCTTGTCTGTAATGGAGAATGTGGCGATCACATAATTTGCAAACCGGTCTCTGGACGATCCGTCAGCCAACAGATCAACCGGCCCGCCGCCTTCATCGGCCATCAGATGTTCGGCGTCATGAACCGAGAAGCGGTGAATGATCTCGACAAAGCCGGTTCGCTCATTCAGCGAAATATCGCTCTGGGCTTCTTTTTGCTGATGCGCGCCGGCCGGCGGCGCGGCGAAAAAAATCCCCATCGCCACAAGAGCCGCAAAAAGCGTTCTGATCACTTGGTTACCGTCCCATCCAGCGTATCAGGATCAATCAGTTCGGTCTTGATATCCTGCATAATGTCCCGGCGCGCAAATGACAGGTCACGCTGGGCCTTAAACGCTTCGATGCGCGACGGGATGATCCGGCGCGGATAGTAATTGTTCTCGATGTCCGCATCAGCGGTTTCCCAGGCTGGAT
Source organism: Pseudomonadota bacterium (assembly GCA_039026135.1). Lineage (GTDB taxonomy): Bacteria > Pseudomonadota > Alphaproteobacteria > Caulobacterales > Hyphomonadaceae > Henriciella. The sequence goes on from JBCCMX010000056.1 coordinate 11,155, forward strand.
CGACAATGATCTGCGTAATTTCAGTGCCCTTTTCGAAGGTCAGCAGCTTGCTGACCTGAAGGTGATTGCGCCGCCAGATCTCGGCAGGGATGTAAATCCGCTCCTTTTTCCCATCGGCAAACTCGACGCCGAGGATAATCGGCATGACGAGGCCGCCAATATTGGAAAACTCCAGCACATAATATTCGCGGTCCTCCTCAACGGCGCGTTCCAGGACCACACGCTCATAGGGCTCCAGCGCGGCAAGATATTCCAGATACTCATTGCGGTCCTTATTGGTCACGGTGAACTGGTCGTTCTCGTCGTAGAAGTCCGTGATGTCCGGGTTCTCGTCCACCCAGATCGGTCTGGCCTCCGCCCGGTTCAGCGTCTCGCCGATACGCTCAGGCTGGGCCTCATACTCATCGCGGCGGCGCGCATAGTCGATATCGGGGTTTTTCGTGTCCATGCGCAGGCGGAAGACGTGATCAAGCGAGATGTCGACATGATCGGTCGTGTAGAACCAGCCGCGCCAGAACCAGTCCAGGTCAACCCCTGAGGCTTCTTCCATCGTGCGGAAAAAGTCGGCGGGTGTCGGGCGTTTGAACTTCCAACGCCGCGAATATTCCTTCATGGCAAAGTCAAACAGTTCGCGGCCAAGAATGGTGTCGCGCAGGATGTGCAGGGCGGCCGACGGTTTGCCATAGGCATTGGGGCCGAGTCGGCGCACGCTGTCAGACTGGGTCATGATCGGAACCTGGTTTTCAGACACCATGTAGGAGATCAGGTCGCGCGGCAGTGAGCGGCGCCATGGCATGTCCGGGTCCCACTCATATCCTGCGACGCTGTCGAGAAAGCTGTTTATGCCCTCATCCATCCACGTCCATTGCCGCTCATCGGAATTCACCGTCATGGGGAAATAGATATGGCCGATCTCGTGGATGATGATGCCGATCAGCGAGACTTTCTGTGACAGAGTATAGGTCCGTGAGCCATCGGGCTGCAGACGCGCGCGCGTGCCGGTGGCGGCCAGCATCGGGTATTCCATCCCACCAACGGGACCGTTAACAGACTGCGCGGTTGGATAGGGATAGTCAAACGCAAAGCGCGCATAGACCTTCATCGTGTGTATCACTGCCTCTGTCGAGTATTTTTCCCAGAGATCTCCACCCTCCTTTGGCCAAAAAGACATAGCCATTACAAGGTCATAGCCTGCTCCGGGCTGATTGTATCCCTGCGCATCCCATATAAATTTCCGCGATGAAGCCCACGCAAAATCCCTCACATTCTGTGCGCTGAATCGCCAGGTTTTCGTGCCCGTCGGCTGCGAACTCTCGTTCCGCGCAGCCTCTTCCGGGGTCACGATAAATATGGGTCGATCAGCGGTTTTGGCCTGCGCAAGGCGTTCACGCTGCGATGGTGTCAGGACCGCTTTGTCATTGCTCAGCGCGCCCGTGGCCGAAACGATATGATCATCAGGAACGGTAATTTCGACCTCGTAGTCACCAAACTCGAGCGTAAACTCGCCGCGTCCGAGGAAAGCTTTATTGTGCCAACCTTCATAGTCAGTGTAGGCGACAAGCCGCGGAAACCATTGAGCTACGAGGAAAATATCGTTCCCACCCTCGCGCGGGTCATCCGGAAAACGCTCATATCCGGACCGACCGCCGACCGCATCCTGCTCTACTAAATTATAG
>JBCCMX010000057.1:0-12810 GCA_039026135.1 Pseudomonadota bacterium
CATCGCTGTCTGAGCCTTTGAAGCGCAGCGCAAACCATTTCTGTCGCTGTCCGAGATACGGCCCGCCCATGCGTCGGCGCAGCTCAGCGGGAAAGTCGTAATAGAGCCAGTCATCGGTTTGCTGCAGCGCGTCGACGAGCTTCTCAGCCACGCCAATTTCTTCTTCCAGTTCGCGCAGCGCAGCCGCTTCGGCGCTTTCGCCCTTGTCGATCCCGCCCTGCGGCATTTGCCATTGAAAAGGCCCGCGGCCATTTATTCGGCGCCCAACAAAGACGTGCCCGGCCTTAGAGAACATGGCCAGTCCGACATTGGCGCGGTAGCGCGTGGGGTCTCTTACAATTTGCTTCACCCCGCCTGTTCTAGTGCGGCCAGGTCCATTTTCCCAGATGTGCGCTGTTGTTTGGCATAGTAGGAGGCCGGTGCCAGAACGATGCCCTTTTGCTGAATGCGCCCTGTCCAGGCTTTCAGAAGGTCGATGGTGATCGGATAGGCAAAGCTGGAGCCGAGCGAGTGTCCATGTTCAAGCGCTTCGGCTTCAAGCGCGAGCAGCTGTTTTTCGATCTCGTCGCCGTCCGGGCGCGCATCCAGCACCGTGCTGGCCGCTGCGAAGGTGAGATTGGCGTCGCTGGCAGTGTCTTCGAAGACCGATTTTGACAGGCTGCCATCTTCAAAGAAGGCCAGACCGCGCGCGGCGAGCTGCTCGAAGATGGGGCTTGCCGCTTCGGCGCTGGTGGCAAACTTTCCGCCCTTGTAATTGGTCACGCCGGCATAGCCGCTGACCTGACTGAGCAAGCGGTTAAGGCGGCTCTGATTTGTTTTGGTGCCGGCAGCGACCTGCAGAATGTTCGGGTGCGGGCGATCGCGCCCGTAATCATATGGTTCCATAGGCAGTTCGATCAGAACCTCGTGCCCCATGGCGCGCGCTTCACGGACATAGCGTTTGAGGTTCTTGGCCGATGGCGCGAAGGACAGCGTCACTTCCGGCGGCAGTTCCTTGATCGCCGCTTCGGTATGACGCCAATTGATACCGAGGCCGCCAACAATCACTGAAACCGTTGGCATATCTTGCGGGTTTTCAAATGGCGCGGCGTAGCGTTCAAATGGGGTTTTTGCTGGTGGGGCAGGCGAAGCCGGCTCGGGTTTCGCCGTCTGCAGCGTCGCTGCACTGGTTTTTACGGTGGCGGCTTCAACTTGGCTGAGCGACTGCCCGATGGGCACATCGCGCCCATTGATGCGCACACTCTCAACACGTGCCGCAGCCACAGCGACCTGGCGTTCGCCGCCGCTATATTCGACGCCAAGGTCGGGCCCCGCGCCTGTCTCGCCCGTTAGTGGGCGCCCGTCCTTCAGTGCGATGGCGGGAAGGTCCTGCTGCGCCAGGCGCGATTTCAGGTTCGGCTTGTTGTCATCAACGGGGTCAAAGAGTGCAACGCTGACCGTCGGGCCGGCCGCATCGGCATCGCCCATCAGATGGAGCAGGCTTCCGCCGCCGCCAAACAGGACGACGAGCGAAAAAGCGCCCAGCGATCCGTGAACGAATCCGCTGCGAACGGGGGAAGGGTCTCGCACGCTGCGCGTGGTCATGGGCGGCCTCGATATTGGTTTGAACACTCGATCAATGCCGAATTTGCCAGCCAATTGGTTAAGAAGAGGCAAATCCGCGTTAACCAGTGAGGTGATTTTCCGCAGTGGCAAAATTACCAAACTGTTGGATTTGAAAATAAGCTGTTGAACTTCTGCTTGCCAAGCTGAGGGTCCCGGCCCTATCCGATGGGTATGAACAATATTATGCTCCATAAGGGCGATTTGCCCGACCATATCGATCTTGGTCCCATCGTTGCTGTCGACACAGAGGCCATGGGTCTGAACCCGCACCGCGATGCCTTGTGTGTGGTCCAGTTATCGTCAGGCGATGGTGCGGCCCATGTCGTGCAGTTGGATCGCGAGTTTGAGTGTCCGAATTTGAAGGCAGTTCTGACAGATCCAGCGACGCTGAAAATCTTCCATTTTGCCCGTTTCGATGTGGCGATGATGATGAAATGGCTTGGCATCACCTGCGCGCCCGTCTGGTGCACCAAAATCGCGTCCAAGCTGGCGCGGACCTATACTGATCGCCATGGCCTGAAAGATGTCACGCGGGAACTTGTTGGCGCGGACATGAGCAAGGCCCAGCAATCGTCCGACTGGGGCGCGGAAACCCTGTCCGACGCGCAACTGCAATATTGCGCGAACGATGTGCTGCACCTTCATGAGATAAAAGACCGGTTGACGGAGATTCTCACACGTGAGGGACGGCTGGATCTGGCGAAGGCCTGTTTTGACTTTTTGCCGGTGCGCGCACGCCTTGATTTACAGGGCTGGAACGAGACCGACATATTTTCGCACTCATGACGCCGTAATAATGTCGTGACTGGTATGTCACGCTAAGTCTGTTATTGTTTCGCGTACCCTGAGTTATTGTAGAGATCATGAACGCAGATCACACCGAAGTCAGCGCCAACTGGGCCCCGCGGCTGCAGATGACGCTTGAGCAAGCGCGGCGGCGATCTTCTATGGTCGCGCTGTTTCGGATGCTGTTTGTGGCGGGCGCGGCGATCTCTGCCGGCATCATGATTGGCCCGATCGCGGCGAGCTCCATGAGCGCGTCGAGCAACAAGATCGAGCGGGTTGCGGCCGAAGAAGTCGTCACCATGGTCAATCCGCGGTTTACCGGCCGCAATGTCGATGGTGAGGCGTTTGTTATTACCGCCGAGACCGCGCGTCGGCGGCGCTCTGACTCAAGCGTGATCGATCTGATGAACCCGCGTCTGGTCGATGAACTTGGCACCCAAGTGGTCGCGCCCTCTGGTGTCTTTCGTCAGGCTGCCAACACGCTGGATCTGTTTGAGGATGTCGAAGTGACCGATCATGAAGGCTACACGTTCAACACAGCCGCCGCGCGGGTCTATGTGCTTGAAGGCCGGGTCGAGGGCTTTGAACCATTGAGCGGCGATGGCCCCCTTGGCGATGTGCGTGCAGACACGTATGAAATTCTTGACGAAGGTGACCGGGTGGTTTTGCGCGGCAATGTCGACATGGTGCTTTATCCCAATGGTCGTGATGACCAGGGATCGGAGGAAGTAGAGTGATGATAAAAAAGTTCGGTCTGGTGTTCGGGCTTATGGCGATGATGGCGGCCGGGCCAGCAGCAGCGCAGCTGTCAAATGATGGCGGCCCGATCCGTGTCAAAGCCGACCGGAGTGAAGTACTCGACAAGGAGAAGAAGGTCGTTCTGATCGACAATGTCGATATCGCACAGGCCGATGCACGTCTGCGCGCGAACATTGTGACGCTTGCCTATTCCGGCGATGGAGAGGGTGGGTCTGGCGGTATCGCGTCCAGTTTTGGTGATATCCGCACAATGACGGCCCAGGGCGAGGTCTTCTATATCAATCCTGAGCTGAAGGCGAACGGGGACCTTGGTGTCTATGACGCCCAAACAGGGATTATCACGCTGACCGGCAATGTTATTCTGGTGCGCGGCGAAGACGTGGCCAGAGGCGATCGGTTAACAATGAATCTGTCAGATGGCACGACGTCACTGGATGGTGCGGTGAACATGGTCATCATCCCGACCGAAGAAACAAATCCGTGAAATTGCCGCCTATCGCCTAAGCTGATTTTAAGCTTATCAGCCTAAGGCTTGTTTGGTGGCATTTTGCCAAGGAGCTGAACCTCATGGACCAGACGGGCCGCGGCCTTTTCGCAACCGGACTCGCAAAGACTTTTGGCAAGCGCCAGGTCGTCCATGATGTCTCGCTGTCACTGCAACGCGGTGAGATTGTTGGGCTGCTCGGGCCAAACGGGGCCGGTAAAACCACCTGTTTTTATATGATTATGGGCCTGATCGGCGCCGATGGTGGCCTGATCACGATCGATGGGGCTGACGTCACGACGCTGCCCATGTATCAGCGCGCACGCCTTGGACTTGGCTACCTGCCGCAAGAGGCGTCAATCTTCCGCGGCATGACGGTGGAAGAGAATATCATGGCGGTCGCTGAACTGATCGAGCCGGACAAGGCCGAGCGCAAGGCGCAGGTCGATTCCTTGTTGGAAGAGCTGCACATCACGCATTTGCGCAAACAGCCGGCGACATCCCTGTCGGGCGGTGAGCGCCGGCGCGTTGAGATTGCCCGCGCGCTTGCGTCCAAACCAAGCTTCATGCTGCTGGACGAGCCCTTTACAGGCATCGACCCGCTGGCCATCTCCGACATTTCTGATCTGGTCGGCTACCTCAAGGAGCGCGGCCTTGGCGTGCTGATCACTGATCACCAGGTGCGCGAAACACTGCAAATCGTCGATCGCGCGTCCATCATTTATGATGGCGGTGTCCTGTTTGAGGGAACGCCGAATGAAGTGTTGTCGAATGAAGACGTTCGCCGCGTCTATCTCGGCCAGCGTTTCGCGGCTTAGCAGGGGCAGACCACTATGTCGGCGCATCAAAGGCTAGATTTACGGCAGGGCCAGTCCCTGGTTATGACGCCGCAATTGCAGCAGGCGATCAAGCTGTTGCAGCTTTCAAACATTGAACTGGCTGAATTTGTTGCCGAGGAAATCGAGCGCAATCCGCTATTGGAGCGCGGCGAGGCGGGCGATTCCGGTGAGGCGGCTGAGCTGAATGATAATGAGCCAGCCGCGCGCGACGAGCTGGCGCTGGATGATGCGAGCGGGCTGAACCAGGCGCGTGAGGCGCTGGATGCGCCGAAAGAAGATGTCTTTGAAGCCGGCACCGGGTCAGATGCCGGCGAGTCCGTTGCCGCGGCCAGCGGCCCGTCTGCGGCGACCGATTGGTCTCAGGCCGGGTCGGGGCGCCAGCTCTCGGATGATTTCGACTTTGAGGGCATGCTGACAAGCGAAAAGAGCCTGCACGAACACTTGCATGAGCAATTGGCCATGGCGGGCCTGTCACAGGCCGATCGCCTGATCGCGGCGCGTTTGATCGATGAGACCGATGATGCGGGTTATTGCAAGATTGACGTGGATGAAGTGGCCGCCGCCCTGGGCGCGGACCCGGCAAATGTGCAGGCCGTTTTGCAGGTCTGCCAGGGTTTCGAGCCCACAGGCGTAATGGCCCGCGACCTGGTTGAGTGCATGACATTGCAGCTAAAGGAGCGGAATCGCTTTGATCCAGTTATGGCGTGTTTCCTCGATAATCTGCATCTTGCCGCCAAGCATGATATCAAGGGTCTTAGCGAGGCCTGCGGCGTCGACAAAAGCGAGATTGGCGACATGCTGGCAGAGCTGCGTGAGCTCAGTCCGCGCCCCGGCGCGAACTTCTCATCCGGCGCCACCATCGGCGTCGCGCCGGATGTCTTTGTCAGGCAGCTGCCAAATGGCATGTTCGCCGTCGAGCTCAATGCCGATACATTGCCGCGCGTCTTGATGGACAAGGCCTATTATGCCGAGGTCAGCGCCCTGCCGATGCGCGACAAGGAAAAAGAGTTCATTTCCGAATGCGCCGCGAATGCGACCTGGTTGATTAAATCGCTCGACCAGCGCGCACGCACCATATTGAAAGTGTCGAGCGAGATTGTTCGCCAGCAAGACGCGTTCTTTGCGCATGGCGTTGCGCACCTGCGCCCGCTCAATCTCAAACAGGTGGCTGACGCGATTGAAATGCATGAAAGCACGGTCAGCCGCGTGACTTCGAACAAATATATCGCCACGCCGCGCGGGCTTTTTGAGCTGAAATACTTTTTCTCAGCGGCGATCCCGGCGACCGGTGGCGGCGAGGCCCATTCGGCCGAGGCCGTGCGTCACCGGATCAAGAAACTGATTGATGAAGAAGGCGAAGCCGTCCTGTCGGACGACAAGATTGTCGAAATCCTGACCGAGTTTGGTGTTGATATTGCCCGGCGCACCGTGGCGAAGTATCGCGAAAGCCTTGGTATTGCCTCCAGCGTGCAGCGCCGCCGTCAGCTCAAGGCGCGCGCCTAGGTTTCAGCCCCCTCGGGCAGGGACAACCGAAACGGCGACCTAGGCCTCGACGGGTGGAAACCAGGTCAGTGACGAGTGGTGCAAGGAAATCAGAACACGCCCATCGAGCTTGTGATAGGCGAACGTATAGTCCGCCCGCGTCGCGTTTCCGTCGCCGTCGACAAAAGTATAGTGACCCATATCCTTGTAACCGAGCCCGCCCGCCTTCAAAATCGGGCCTGCCGCGCTTTGAAACTCCACGCTCTTCCACCCGCGTTTCAGAAAACCATGATCGTGCGGGTAATCAGCATCGCCGCCGATAAAATATGACCTTGCGCCACCTCGGTCGAGGCGGATGACATCCGCGAGTGTGGGTTTAAAGAGCAGTGGCTCGTCCGGATTGCCGAAATCATAGAGGTCCAGTAACCGATCAACATCCTGTTCGGTCACATATTTGGCCCAGGCGCGCTGTGCGGCGATGACCTCGGCTTTCGTCATTGGTTCGTATGTAGTGATGGTTCCGCCCCGATTTAATCTCTGTCTTCGTTTATAATGTGGATCTTGAGCAAAGGCGGCTGTTCGGCGCGCTTGCGCAGATCCTTATTGATTTTGCAATACTGTTTTCATTGATCAATTTATTCAAGGCGAAATTATTGTGGGGGCGGCGCAGACCTGAACGCTCATGCAGCATCTGCACCCTTCGAGGTCTTATCCTTGACCCATCGCTTCGGCGATCAGGTCCGCTTCGGCATCCTGCAGAATAGCCGCCTCCACGCTTGCGCTGGTCACCGGCGTCTTGCCAATCTCAAGCATGACCGGAACGGCAAAGGGGCTGATCTTCGGCAGGTTTGCGTGGCGGATCTTGCCGCGCACGCGTACCAGCATGTCCGACAGCCGGCGGATATCGAGGAAGCCGGTGGCTGCATCCTGACGCGCGGCCTGCAACAGGATGTGTCCTGGTTCATGCTCGCGCAGAACATCGTAAATCAGATCGGTGGAGAACGTGACCTGTTTGCCGGTTTTTTCCGCGCCCGGCAGACGCCGTGCGATAAGGCCGGAAATTTGTGCACATTGGGCAAAATGGCGTTTCATCAGGATGCTTTCATCTAGCCAGGCTTCAAGATCGTCGCCCAGCAAGTCAGGATGGAACAGGTCGGCGAGATCAAGCAAGCCCATCGGCTCCATGGCCCAAACGGCCATGGCGTATTCAGACGCGACAAAGCCGAGCGGCTTGGCGCCAGCGCGTTCAAGGCGGCGTGTCAGCAGCATGCCGAGCGTTTGATGCGCAAGACGTCCTTCAAAGGGATAGCAGACGAGGTAATGGCGCCCTGCTCTGGCGAAGGTCTCGATTAGCAGCTCGTCTTCTGCCGGAATAACAGAGCGCTGTTCCTGAACGGCAAACCATTCCTGCACGGGGCCAGGCAGAGCCGGCCATTGGCGGCGATCATGGATCATTTGGCGCACGCGTCCGGCCAGGAACTGTGTCAGGGGGAATTTGCCGCCATTATAGCTTGGGATGGCGGGGCGCTGCTCGCCAGATGCGCGTACCGCGAGGCAGTTGAGATCGCGCACACCAATGAAGCGAAGAATTTCACCCGCAAAGAGAAACGTATCACCGGGGGTCAACGACGAGATGAAATATTCTTCTATTTCGCCCAATTTACGTCCTGCGCGCAGAGCATTCGGCCCAGATGTCGGACCAGCCGCCGGGCCCGCCCGGCTGGCGAGGCGCACATTCAGCAGGGCCGCTTCAACAATAGCACCGACATTCATCCGATGCTGATGCACATCGCGCGGCGTGCGGGCGCTCCAGACGCCATCCCGGCGCACAATCCGCTTGAAACGATCATAGGTCTTCAGTGCATAGCCGCCCGTCGCGACGAGGTCGGCGGCCCGCTCAAATGTCTCCCAATCGAGATCGGCATAAGGCGCGGCGCGGCGGATCTCGTCGAACAGGGCATCCATCTTGAACCCTTCGCCGCACGCCCGGCCCATAATGTGTTGTGCCAGAACATCGAGCGCGCCATCCCGCAGGCCTTCTCCATCAATGTCGCCGGCTTCGACGGCGGCCTCAGCCGCGCGGCATTCCAGGACTTCGAAGCGGTTGGTTGGCACCAGAATGGCCTGGCTTGCTTCATCCATACGGTGATTGGCCCGGCCGATGCGTTGGATCAGGCGGGCGGCGCCCTTGGGCGCACCAAGCTGGATCACGAGGTCAACTTCGCCCCAGTCAATGCCGAGATCGAGCGTTGAGGTACAAACGACCGCTTTCAAGTGTCCGGCCGCCATGGCTGCCTCGACCTTCTGGCGCTGCTCGTGTGCCAAGGAGCCATGATGCAGCGCGATGGGCAGGGCATCCTCGTTGACGCGCCACAATTCCTGAAATGCCATCTCTGCCTGGCTGCGCGTATTGACAAAGACCAGCGCCATTTTCGCGGCTTTTATTTTCTCGTAGACTTCAGGAATGGCAAACCGGCCCGAATGACCGGACCAGGGAATGCGCTCGTCTGACACCAAAATATCCACATCGGCCTGAACGCCGCCGCTTGCTTCAATAAGCTGTGGCTCGACATCGCTGACGGCGAGCCATTTCAGCAGGGTATTTGGGTCGTGAACGGTGGCCGAGAGACCGATAAAGCGGCATTGCGGCGCCCAGCGGGCGAGCGTTGCAAGGCCGAGGCTCAGAAGGTCGCCGCGCTTGGAGGGTGCAATGGCATGGATCTCATCAATAATGACGCATTGAAGGTCTTCGAAGAACTCGGCCACACGATCTGAAGCGATGAACAGCGCCAATTGTTCCGGCGTGGTGAGTAAGATATCCGGCGGGTTGCGCCTTTGGCGCTGGCGCGCGCTGCTCGGCGTATCGCCGGTTCGGGTCTCTATGCGGATGTCGAGCCCCATCTCGCGGACCGGCGTTTCGAGGTTCCGCGCGACATCGACCGTCAGTGCCTTGAGCGGTGATATATAAAGCGTATGGACACGCGGGCGCACATGCGTCTGTTGAGAGAGTTCGATCAAGCTGGCGAGGAACCCCGCCAGCGTCTTGCCGCCGCCGGTTGGCGCAATCAGCAGCGCGCTTTGCCCCGACAGACCGGCTTGCGTGAGTGATATCTGATGCGGCCTTGGCTGCCAGCCGCGCGCCTGGAACCAGTCCTGAAAACGACCTGGCAGTTCAGGTGTGAAAGGCGTTGTGTCGGCCATGCCAAAGACAATGAAGGCGCCACAGGTCAGAAAGCAAGCCTCAATAGTCAACTGCTTGGTTGACTATTTGTCCCCGCGTTTTATGACGGCTTATCCCGAGAGGAGATGCAGATTAAGGAGACACGCATGGCAAAGTATCTATTCGTATATCATGGTGGCGGCATGCCCGACACGCCAGAGCAGCAGGCAGAGGAAATGGCGGCCTGGGGGAAATGGTTTGAGACGATGGTGCCCGCCATTGTCGATGGTGGTAATCCGGTTGGTCCATCAACCACTGTATTTGCTGGGCGCGTTGAGGAGAATGGCGGGGCGAACCCAGCATCGGGTTATTCGCTGATCGCGGCGGCGAGTTTGGAGGAGGCCATTGCCCATGCCAAGGGCTGTCCGGTTCTGAAAGGCGGCGGATCTGTTGAAGTTGCCGAGACGTTTGATCCCTAGCTCAAGTTGAACGCGGCCTAGAAAGGCACGCCATCGTCGCGCTCGCCTGCATGTCCGGGCGCGAGGCCTGCAAAATCAAACAGGCGCGCATCATGAAGGTGAGAGGGACGAACCGTCGTCATGGCGCGCGCCATGACCTGGCGCACACCGGGCTTTTTGCGCTCCCAATCATCCAGCATCTGCTTCATGGCGACGCGCTGCAAGCCGTCCTGCGAGCCGCAGAGATTGCAGGGAATGATCGGGAACTTCATCGCGGCCGAGAATTTTTCAAGATCGCTTTCGGCCGCCGTGATGAGCGGGCGCAGCACCATCACATCGCCCTCATCATTCAGTAGTTTGGGCGGCATGGCGGCAAGCCGTCCGCCATGGATCAGGTTCATCATGAATGTTTCGAGCGCGTCATCTCTGTGATGACCAAGCACAATGGCATCGCAGCCTTCCTCGCGCGCAATGCGGTAAAGGATACCCCGGCGCAGGCGTGAGCACATGGCGCAATAGGTGCGGTTCTCGGCGACTTTCTCGGTTACAATCGAATAGGTGTCTTCAGTCTCGATCCGGTAGGGCACACCCACGCGCTCAAGCCAGTCTGGCAGGACATGTTTGGGAAACCCCGGCTGACCCTGATCGAGGTTACAGGCGACAAGATCGACGGGCAGCGCGCCCTGCCAATGCAGGTCGAGCAGAACCGTCAAAAGGCCATAGCTGTCCTTGCCGCCTGACAGGCAAACCAGCCATTTGGGCCTCTTGCCGGCGCTGCGGTCAATCAGGCCATACTCGTTTATGACTTGCAGCGCGCCGCGCACCAGCCGCTTGCGTAGCTTCCTAAAGCTGACGCTGCTCGGCACGTCCTGAAAGATCGGCGGGACAGATGAAAATGCGGTATCGGCCATGATAGACTTGTCTTGGCCCGCCAGGCGCGGTCTTTCAAGTCAGCCTTTCACGCAGCTTTCTTGCGCCCGCCCCAGTATTTCTTCGCAGATGGGAGCTTCGCGCCGCGTTTGTGCGCGCTTTTTGCCTTTGTACCAGCCTTCGGCGTATCGGGCAGGCCGTAATAGTCTTTCGCGCTCATCCAGCCGGCACGCAGCTTTTCATGGCTTGGTGCGTCCTCAGCACTTTTCGGCACCAGCATATTGTTCAGCTTGGGTCTGTATTTGCGGATCAGGTCTTCTTCAATCTGCTGGCGTTTGCTCTCAGAACGGATGCAGAGAAAGTGGCGTTCGGAGGCGCCTTTGGATTCGGCTTCCTCCCAGCGTTCATGGCCGTCAAGGCGCCCGGCCAGGTTTGACGCCTTGCCGATATAGACCGGTGAGAGAAAGAAAAAGGCTATGCGCCGGACCATCACATAAATGCCGCCAGCATCAGGCAGGGCCTGGAGTGTCTTGGTGATTTTGAACCGGTAGCGCGTATTGCTCTCGCCGCGCCAGACGTGCCAGCCATAAGGGATCATGGGTTAAGCTCCGCTTGTTTGGTTAACAAAAGCGCCGCAATAGTTAACCCTTCGCTAAAATAGCCTTCCGGACTGGTGCAAAACTGCGCCGGTGCTGCGGGGATGGCCCGAGCGCAAAAAGTGCGTCGGCATGGGCCTTTGTCCCATATCCCTTGTGTTGGCCGAGGCCATAACCAGGATAGCGCGTGCAAAGGTCAGTCAGCAGGCGGTCCCGGGCTGTCTTGGCGAGAATGGATGCGGCCGAGATAGCAGGTTCGGTCAGGTCGCCTTTGACAATGGCCCGCGCTGGACAGGGCAAACCGGACGGCAGCGCATTGCCATCAATCAAAGCGTGTGTGGGCGTGATGGGCAGGCCCTCAATGGCGCGGCGCATGGCGAGGAAGGTCGCCTCGCGAATGTTGATCTGATCAATCTCTTCGGCGCTGGCATCCGCGACGCACCAGGCGAGCGCCTGATCCTTGATGAGGGGTTCGATCGCTTCGCGGCGTTTCGCGCTGAGCTTCTTGGAGTCTGTCAGACCCGCGATGGGTGCTTCGGGGTTTAATATCACAGCGGCGGCGGTCACCGGCCCGGCCCATGGCCCGCGGCCCGCCTCGTCAATTCCGCAAATCAAGTCTATCTGTGGCATCAGGCCAATAAAGACGATTCCGGGAGCAAAGCTATGGGCGAGGCTTATGTCATGGAGATGACCGAAACGGGCGGACCAGATGTGTTGGTGCGCACCCCTCGAGATCCGCGTGCGCCGGGGCCAGGCGACATTCTGGTCAAGCAGACAGCGATTGGCTTGAACTATATCGACACCTATCACCGGGCCGGTCTCTATCCGGTTTCGCTGCCTTTCATTCCCGGCGCAGAGGGCGCAGGCATAGTCGAAGCGATTGGCGATGATGTCGACGACTTCGCTGTTGGTGATCGGGTTTGCTATATGGGAAATGGGACCTATGCGAGCGACTATACAGGGCCTGCGACGGGCGCATTCAAACTGCCGCAGGGCCTTGGCGAGGAAGAGGCTGTCGCTGTTCTGTTGAAGGGGTTGACGGCTTGGATGCTGCTGTTTGAGGTGCGCCGCGCCGCGCCGGGTGACACGGCACTGATCTGGGCGCCGGTCGGCGGGGTGGGCTCTGTTCTGGTGCCATGGGCCAGCGCGCTTGGCGTCGAGGTGATCGCGGTCACCTCGAGCGCGGACAAGGCAGAGCGAGCCAAAGCGCTGGGTGCCCAGCATGTTATCCTTTCAAGCGATGATGTCGCCGCGCAGGTGCGTGCGCTGACCGGCGGCGCCGGTGTCGATGTCAGTTATGACAGTGTCGGCAAGTCCTCGGCGCGCGCCTCACTGGACAGTTTGAAGCCGCGCGGTTGGTGGGTGACATATGGCAATGCGTCCGGCCCGGTTGAGCCACTTGCGCCAACCGAGTTGGTGATCCGCGGATCGCTTAATATGACCCGCCCAAGCCTGTTTTCATTTCTCGATACCGATGCAGCGCGCCGTGCGGCGGCATCGGCTCTGTTTGGTGCGCTTCGCTCTGGCACGATCAAGCCGTACATTGGCCAGCGGTTTGTGCTCGATCAGGTCGGCGATGCCCACCGCGCCATTGAAGGCGGCAAGACGATCGGATCAACGGTGCTGATCCCTTAAGGGGCTGGCTGAAGCTGGAGCAGAAGCGCCGGATCGATATAGAAGTCGCCGCCGCGATCATCAGCGCTGACATTGCGCCATTTTACCGCCCAGTGCAGATGCGGCCCGGTTGTACGGCCCGTATTGCCCGATGCAC
>JBCCMX010000058.1:0-12799 GCA_039026135.1 Pseudomonadota bacterium
GAAGTGGGTCAGGTCGATGTCCCGGTCTCATACAATGATGAACTCTACCATCTGCGCAGCCATATCAATTTCGTTGAGGCGCTGATTGCGCGCCAGAAGGCGAAAGCGGTCTAAGCTGTCTCTGCCGGTGGCCTCGCCGGGCGCCAGAGCGGGCCAGCCGCGGCGAGCAGTACCGCAACACTGAACAGCGCGTTGGAGGCGTTGCCGGACGCAATAGAGCCCGCGCTATCCAACACAAACCAGGCCAGCAAGCTGACAAGGACTGATTTGCGCACGCCCTCCGGCGCCTCGTCATGCACCCATTCCGACAGGCACCAGATCAGGACGCCCCAGCCGAATAGAAAACCGCCGGTCAATGCGCTGAGGAAGAGCGTATCAGGATCGCTCATTTGCGTTGCGCCATCGATCGGCCAGCTGAGCATGTCGAGCGACAGGCGCGCCGGCTCGCGCGTCGGTGCCATGGTCGCAAGAAAGAAGATGGGGCCGAAACTGCCGACAATGATGGCGGTGATTTTGAGCCAGAATTTATGGTAGGCTTGGGACACAGCGCGCCTCATTTACTGTCTGCTTGATGGGTGAGCGACGGGCTAGGTATTTGCCCGGCTTTCGCCGAGCAGCAATGTTTCGATCGTCGCATTTGGCCGGAAGCTGTTGATCAGCAGGTAGATGGATAGAAACAGCATACCGCCAACCGACGCGATGGCCGCAAGGGCCAGACCGGCCGGGCTGAACTGATGTCGCCAGGCGACCCATAGCGCGGAGAGTAGCAGGAAGGTCATGAAATCGAGATTGAACTGTCCAGGCCAGGTCATGGCTGCTATGTCGCCAAAGAAAGGCGTGACGAGGTCAAAGCCGTCGGTGAGGATCACTTGACCGGTATAGATGACAATCACGGCCAGCGCCGCAAACAGGTAGAATCGCAGAAGGGTCATTTTGATTGTCCTTTGGGCAGAGGTTTGACGCGATGTAGCGCTTGCTACATACGTAACATCATGTAGCAGATGCTACAAGAGGAAATTTGATGGCATCGAAACAAGAAGGTCGCGCCCTCGCCATTGAGCGTCTGACGACGCATGTTCTGGCGACGGGATTGTCTCAGCTGAGCCTGCGCCAGCTTGCAGCGGCGGCCGGCATTAGCGACCGCATGCTGCTCTATTATTTTCACGACAAGACCGAGGTGATTGTCGAAGTGCTTCAACACCTTGGCGGCGCGCTGACGGGCGAGCTGGAAGCGGCGATCCCGCCGACACCGAAGCGAAGTTCGCAGGCGATGATTGCCGCAGCATCGGCGATGGTGCGCAGCCCCGACGTGCAGCCCTTTATGCGCCTATGGATTGAAGTCATCGCTGCGGCCGCACGTGACCAGGCGCCCTATGCACAAATCGCGCAGCAGATCGGCGCGGGATTTCTCGCCTGGATTGAAGCGCGGTTAAGTGATGACGAACCTGACAAGCCGGCCACTGCGGCAATGATCCTGGCCATGATTGATGGGCTGGCCTTGCTGGAGGTCTGCTCGGATGGAGAAACAGCCGACATTGCGGCGCGTCGCATGGGACGTGAGCCAGGTTAGCGGTCTGACATCAGCCTATACCGATGGCCGCTGAACGCTATAGCACTGATGGCCCTTGGTTTTCAGCCTGTCGCAAAACAGATCGGCCTGCGCGCGGTCGGCAAAGGCGCCGGCGCGCAGACGGAACAGGACGGAGCCGTCCGGCTGATCGAGCCGGCTGACGGATTTCTCGGCATAGGCAAACAGGTCCGGTGAAGCGGTCTTGAGCTCCAGCCAGATCGCGCAGATTGAGTCCTCATGCGGGGTTGCCATGATCTGAACGAGATATGCGCCGCCCGGCGTAATGACGGGCTGGGGCGGCGGCGGATCGCTGGCGACCGGAAGCGGCGCTGGAATGAACGCGTCCGATGCGGGCGGAGCGGCGGTATCAGGATCAGAGATCGGATCATTGGCGCCGGGCGGATCCAGCGGCGGGGCTGGCGGTGTTGGGGGGACAAGCAGGCCCGGGCCCGGCGGGGTTACACCTGGCGGCGTATCAGGGGTGACAGGATCAACCGGTGTGATCGGCGGGGTTGAGACCAGGTCTGTGCTTTCTGGAAGGGGTGCCGGTATTGTCGGCGGGAGGATGGCATTCGGGACAGCTGGGGCGGCCGCCGGCGGCGCGAGCGGGGCATCAATCGCTGGCATGTCATACGGCGCGGGCGCATCGCTTTTCAGTTGCGCAGAGGCCTCGTCAGGTTGCGCTGGATCTTCGAGAGCGTTCTTCTCACTGCCATCATCGTCGGTGATCATCGGCATATAGGGCGCGGTTCCCGGAACCGGCGAGCCGACGGGTGGCAGCTTGTCCAGCGCCGCGGCATAGGCAGGTGATGGCATCGGGTCGTGAAAGGCGATCACGGCGCCGACGCCGGCCGATACACCCAGAATGGCGGTCGCAGATTTCCACATTTTAAGGATGGGCATCGCGGCATGCGACGCGCCGGCAGAATGCACGGCGCCATAATCGTGCGCATAGAGATTTTTTGTCATGAGTAAACTCCGCCTGAGGCAGGCTTAGGCGATTTTCCTTAAAATTTGATTTGTTTTCAGGTGGTCACGGGGCTGCGCGTGTATTTTTCCTGTCGCCTTCATGACCGTGTGGTCTATATGCGCGGCCATGACAGAGACACTTCCCAAAGTGGCCATTATCGGCGCGGGCCTGGCCGGTCTGACGCTTGCCGGGCGTCTTGGCGTACGCGCGCAGGTCAAGCTGTTTGAGAAATCGCGCGGTCTCGGCGGGCGGATGGCGACGCGCTATGCTGGCGCGTATGAGTTTGACCATGGCGCCCAGTATTTCACGATAGAGACCGCTGCGTTCGACGCGTTTCTGGACCCTTATAAGGCGTCGGGCCTGATTGCGGCATGGCCAGAAGAGGTCGCCGCACTCGGCGGCGCGCGTGTCTCGTCCAGAACGAAATATGTTGCTGCGCCGCGGATGAACCAGCTCTGCAAGACGCTTGGCGCCGATCTCGACATTACCGTGCAGACCCGCATTGAGCGGCTGGTGCGTGCGGGAGATACCTGGACGCTGATCAGCGACGCGGGCGAGGCGCATGCCGGCTTTGACTGGGTGATTAGTGCCGCGCCCGCGCCGCAATCACAGGCTGTTCTGCCAGATGATTTTGCCGGCCAGGCGATGCTGGCGAAGACAAGGATGACGGGCTGTTTTTCGGTCATGCTGGGCTTTGCTGAACCGGTCGCCCTGCCATTTGTGTTTGCCAAGTGCGCTGGCGGGCCGGTTGGTGTCATCGCGGTCAATGCAGCGAAACCCGGCCGCGATACGGCGTGCTCAATTTTGCTGCAGTCGACGAATGAGTGGGCCGAGACGCATATGGAAGATGATCTTGATGACGTGGCTGCAGGGTTGATCCGCGCAGCCAGTGAGCTTTCCGGGGTCGAGCTTGGCCGGGCCGATCACCGCGCGGTCCATCGCTGGCGGTTTGCGGCGACGCCAGAGCCCGCAGGCGCGCCCTTCTTGCTGGATGCGGCGCAGTCTCTGGCGGCATGCGGGGATTGGTGCGGGGCCGGCAAGGTGGAGGCGGCGTTTACCAGCGCCGCGTCACTGGCGGACGCGCTAGCTCAGCGGCTCTGACGACGCGAGCGCTTCGCGGCGTTTGTCGGCGGCTGATTTCTTGACGGACTCTGAGCGCAGCTGACCGCAGGCGGCAAAAATATCGCGTCCGCGCGGGGTACGGATCGGGCTGGCATAACCGGCCCGGTTCACAATCTCGGCAAAGGCTTCAATCGTTTCCCAGTCGGAACATTCATAAGGTGCGCCCGGCCAGGGATTGAACGGGATGAGATTGATCTTGGCAGGCACGCCGCGCAGCAATTTGACGAGATCGCGCGCCTCCGCGAGGCTGTCATTGACGCCCTTCAGCATGACATATTCGAAGGTGACGCGTTTGGCATTGGAGAGGTCAGGATAGGCGCGGATGGCCTCGAACAGGGTCTGCAGATCATATTTGCGATTGATCGGGACAATTTCGTCGCGCAGATCATCGCGCACGGCATGTAGCGAGATGGCGAGCATGGCGCTGGTGCGCGCGCCAAGTTCCGGAATTTTCGGCGCGACGCCTGCCGTTGAGACGGTGATGCGGCGCCGGCCAATCGACAGGCCCTCGCCATCGCTCATTGTGTCGATCGCCTCGGCGACATTATCGAGATTATAAAGCGGCTCGCCCATGCCCATGAAGACAATATTGGTCAGCGCGCGGCCTTCTGTACTGGCCGGCCACTCGCCCAGCCCGTCGCGCGCGATCAGGATCTGGGAGACGATTTCCTGAGCGGTCAGATTGCGCACCAGTTTCTGGGTGCCGGTATGGCAGAAGGTGCAGTTCAGCGTGCAGCCAACCTGAGACGAGACGCACAGAGCGCCGGTCTTGCTGACCGCCGGGATAAAGACGCTTTCGCCTTCAATGCCCGGGCCAAACCGCACCAGCCATTTCTGCGTGCCGTCGACAGAGATTTTGTGTTCGGCAATGTCGGGGCGATCGAGCGTGAACCTGTCGGCCAGTGTGGCGCGCAGATCCTTGCTGATATCGGTCATGGCGCCGAAGTCCTGGGTGCCGAAATAATGCATCCAGCGGCGCAACTGTTTGGCGCGCATGCGGGCCTTCTTTGGCGCCAGGCCAAGGCTTTCCATCTCGGCTTTCAGCGCAGTCAGCGACAGGCCAGCGAGCGATTGCGGGCGGGCAGACATGTCGGGTTTGCGGGACAGATCAAGCGCGGTTTTCATCGCCAGGCCTCTATCACAAGCCGGGCCGCGGCGCGATAGTGGCCGGCAGGTGGCTAAGCGGCGACCGCGCCGCTCTTTGATTTGCGGATATAAGCGCCGCGCACATCGCGGGAGGGTTCAAGGTCTTCCAGAAGGCCTGTCAGGCTTTCGCCGCGCCCCGCCATCAGCAAAGCGCCGGGCAAAAGCTGGTTGGCCAGGTTCTGCGCAACACGCGCATGCAGGGACGGGGCAATCTGGCTGAGCACATTGCGGCAGAGAATAACGTCAAACTGGCCAAGGCTGCTGGCATCTTCCAGCAGATTGTGCAGGCGGAAGGATACTGTGTCGCGAAGCTTTTGGCTGATCCGCCAATCACCGGTATCCTGACGGCTGAAATTCAGCATCAGGCGATGGATGGACAGACCTTTCTGGACGTCGAAATGACCATAGGTCCCGGCCTCGGCGACTTGAATACAGTCGGGCGAAATGTCTGTGCCGACAATTTCGATCTCAGCGCCTTTCAGGGCTGGCACGGCCTCCTCTGAGAGGCGAAGCGCGAGCGAGTAGGCTTCCTGGCCGGTGGCCACCCCGGCGCACCAGACACGCAGGCGGCCGGTCTTTGAGGCTTTCAGGCGGTGCGGCAGCGCATGGGTGACAATGCGTTCCAGCAGATCGCGGTCACCGAAGAAACTTGTCTGCTTGCTGGTCAGCGCAGCGGCGACCTCTTTTTCAAATCGCGGATTGGGCCGCGACTTTATGCAATGGGCAAGGTCGTCCAGGCTGGAAAAGCTCTCGCGGCGACAGATCGCGGCGAGCCGGGATTTCACAAGATAGGACTTAGAGGGCTGGATCACCTGGCCCGTCAAGCGCAGGGCGAGATCGGCAATCTCATTGAATGTCGTATCTTGCATCACCGCTCCCGTATCTTTTGGCTGGTCTCAAACGTTACCAATACGGTCGTTTTTCTTAAGAAATTGCTTCAGATGAGGCCGATTTCAGCGAATTTGCTTTCGACAATATCGGCGTCAAACGGTTTCATGATGTATTCGTCTGCGCCCGACCGGATGGCCTCGCTGATATGTTCTGGATCGTTTTCATTGGTGCAGAACACGACCACCGGATCCTTGCCATTCTCCTCGCGCCGCAGCGCGCGCAGAAAGTCGATCCCGTTCATGGTCGGCATGTTCCAGTCCAGCAGGATGGCGTCGGGCATCTGCTCGCGGCATTTACGCAGGGCTTCGGCGCCGTCGCCTGCTTCCAGGGTTTCAAAGGACAGATCACGGATGATGCGGCTCGCGACCGTGCGAACAACGCGGGAATCGTCAACAATCAAACAGTTCTTCATAAGCCACCTGATCAAACTCGGAGTTTGAAACAGTCATGGGGCCATTTTGCTTAACAGGTCGCTAACCTATCCCTCTGCGCGCAGACCGCTGGCGCTGAACGTGACATTCTCGTCGGCTTCGTTCGCTGCGAAGCTTCCGCCAAGATCGTCGATCACCATTTTGGCAAAGAGCGGCTGTATGGTCTGGGCCGACCAGCCCTCTTCGGGCGCTTCGCCATTAATCGCGGCCTTTGCAACATGGCCAAGGCGGGCGCGTGGGCCGCGCGCCGAAGCGGCGATATTCAGGCCGCCATCTGTATTGGCCACGGTGAGATGAACCACCCCGCCGCGCGGAATGGCGCCGGTGGCCATGATAACGAGGTTCATCAACACGCGGGCATGTCCGCAGCTGAAATGCTGTGTGTCGATCGCCCATTCGACACTTGGCTTGTAGCTCTTCATGAAGCTTTCCACGATCTGTCGAACCTCATGGCGGTCAGCCGATGTGTCTGACAGACCGGCCGAGCCAAACGCATAGCGCAGCAACTGGATGCGGGCCGCTGCCGCCTCCGCGCCCTTGTGCAGGAGCTGTTCGGCCTGGGCTTTCATGTCGGGATCGCCGGGATCATCAAGCAGCTCAAGCGCCGAATTCACCGATGCAACCGGTGAGATCAGATCGTGACAGATATGGGATGCGATATAGGCGGCCAGCCGCGATGGTTCGATCATCTTAACCCCTTTAGGACCCTTGGTCGATTACCGCGGCAACTTATACGATTCGGGGGTATTTGGAGTTATATTTCGGCAATTATTCGCTGAGGTCTTCGCGGCGTTCAATATCGTCATACCCCTCGCGCGCGCTCTTGAATGTCAGCCAGAACAGGCCGCCGGCAAGCGCGATGCTGGCGGCCGCGCCAAGCCCGTAGGCGATCCAGCCATGCAGGCTGAGCGTCACGCCGAGATCCGCCCAGAGCTGTGCCACGCCCCACAGGCTCGCGAGCAGGGCGAGGAGAGCAAGCGCGGTGATCATCATCGGCCGGGTCATGCGGTTCATTTAGAACGCGCGGCCAGCAAAAGAAAGGACGGCGCTGGACAAGCCCTGTTCAAAGGGCGGGCGGCCGATCCCGGCTGCGGGCGCATCATGACGGAAAAGACATCAAAAACAGGGCGCTGAAACCTTGTGTCACGCTCGCCACTGAATTTTAATCGCCCTGTGGTTTTGTCGGCCTGCGCAAATCGGCGTAGGACTTGCACGCAAAGCCGCTTCTGGCATCAAGCCAAGCGAGTTGGAGTGAATATGGCAAAATCAACACTGTCACCGGGTCTGCGCAGCCTGATTGGTTTGACAGCACTGGCCTTGCTTGGGTCGGCTATTGGATATGTGTCACATCTGGAAGAGGCCGCAGTCCCCGCTGCGCCGCAGGTTGAAGAGGCAAGCCTTGCTTCCCTGCCGGTTGACCCGCAAGCCTTTGGGGTTGGCGAACCGCTTGTCTCGATTGATGCCAAGGTGCGCCGCAATGAAACGCTCTCTGGCATGATGGACCGGCTGGACATTGCCCGCCGTGATGGCGCGCAGGCGCTTTACAGCCTGTCGCAGCCAGGATTTTTGGATGCGCGCAAAGTTCGCGCCGGCCAGAAGGTGAAGGTCTACAAGGCTGGTGATACGCTCTCAGCGCTTGCCATTGAGCCGGAACCGGGCCGCCGAC
The DNA here is from genome assembly GCA_039026135.1 of Pseudomonadota bacterium. Classification (GTDB taxonomy): domain Bacteria; phylum Pseudomonadota; class Alphaproteobacteria; order Caulobacterales; family Hyphomonadaceae; genus Henriciella. Next base: position 7,797 of record JBCCMX010000058.1, read on the forward strand.
TGATGACCAAGCGCGGCACGGATGGAGCGTATCGCACATTTGAGCTGACCTCGCGCCTGACCCCGGTCGACAAAGTGGTCAAAGGACAGATCAAGACCAGCCTTTATGTTGATGCGCGCGCGCTTGGCGCCGGCGACCAGCAAGTGGTTGATTTCGCGCAAGCCTTTGCGTTCGACGTCGATTTTCAGCGCGAAATTCATCCCGATGATGCGTTTGAGATTGTCTACGAGTCGATGGTCGACGAGCGCGGCAATGAGATCCGCCGCGGGGCCGTTATTTTTGCGGCGCTGAACGGGCGCGCGATCAAGAAGAATTATTACCAGTTCACCTCGCCCGATGATGGGGTCACCGACTATTTCGATGAGACCGGTCAGAGCGCCACCCGGTTTCTGATGAAAACGCCGATCAATGGCGCGCGTCTGTCCTCTCATTTTGGCAAGCGCCGTCACCCGATCAGCGGCTATACTCGCCTGCACAAGGGGACCGATTTTGCCGCGCCAACCGGCACGCCGGTCTATGCCGCCGGCCATGGCACAGTGGAGCGGGCAAGCCGCTATGGCGGCTATGGCCACTATGTTCGCATCCGCCATGCCAATGGTTACAAGACCGCCTATGCGCATCTCTCACGCTTTGGGCGCGGCATTCGCTCGGGCAAGCGTGTACGCCAGGGTGATGTGATCGGCTATGTCGGCTCGACTGGCGCCTCGACCGGCCCGCACCTGCATTATGAAGTCTATATCAAGGGCAAACCCGTCAATGCCATGACGCTGAAGCTGCCGACGGGCCGGAAGCTTGAGAATACGCCGGAAGTTCAGGCCGCATTTGATATTCGCCGTGAGGAAATTGACGCGATCCGGGCCGGCGCGAGCACCGATGGGGTACAATCGGCGCAGGTTGCCGAAGCGACACCGCCCGCGCTTTAATCCTGACCTCCAGACAGCAAGACGCCCGGTTGCCATGTGGCGCCCGGGCGTTCTTTTAGGGAGGAAAACGTTATATTTTAATTATTTAGAAGCCACGCGGTAGGGCATCTGTGTGCCTTCATGGACCGCGGTCAGAATGGGGCTTTCAATCTGGTCAATGGCGCCTGTCAGAAGTTCTGCGACGCAGTCACTGTCAATGCGTTTGCCAAGCGTTGTTCTGACTTGGCAAGCTGCTTCAGCCTGGTCTTCGAGACTTTCATAGACGGCTTTTGCGCCTTCGCTCGTTGCCAGATCGGCGTCTGCATAGAACATTTCAACAGTGACTTCCTCGGACCCTGATGCCAGGGCCGGGGCGGCTAGAGCCATACTCGCACATACACACACGATGGAGAATTTCATGGTCTTTAGTCCTTCAATTGAGTCGGTTCACTTACCGACCCTTGAAGTGTCGATCTGATTTCGCTGCGGCGCAATATGTGATATATTGCACTGCAGCAGACCTAATTTGCGAATTTGCATAGTAAAATTCCCCTAGCACGCGAATTTCTGCCTCGAAAACAGCGGTGTATATTGAATCTTGAACAATTTCGTCATTGTTCAAAATATGTTTCGCTCATGTCAGATGACGCGGTGAGATGAAGGGGCTGCCTAGTTCAGGGCGGCGGCACCCTTCGCAAACTCGTTCGGAACACCGTTAATCGATAATGTATTTCCCTCGACATCGATTTCAATCTTGTCGCCATCATGGATGCGTCCTTCCAGCAGCAGGCGCGCCAGCGGGTCCTGCAATTCCTTCTGGATCACGCGTTTAAGCGGGCGTGCGCCATAGACCGGGTCATAGCCGCGCGCGGCGAGCCATGTCCTTGCCGCATCGGACAAGGAAATGGTGATTTTGCGTTCCGCCAGCAGCTGTGTGAGCCGGCCCATCTGAATATCGACAATATGGTCGATTTCACCGCGACCAAGGCGTTTGAAGAACACCGTCTCGTCGATCCGGTTGATGAATTCCGGCCGGAAATGGGCGCGAATGGCGTTTGAGACAGCCGCTTTTTGCGCCTCTGTCAGCTCGCCCTCATCACCGCTGGCCAAGGCATCAGCGCCGAGATTGGACGTCATGATGATGACGGTGTTCTTGAAGTCGACCGTGCGGCCCTGACCATCGGTCAGGCGACCATCATCGAGCACTTGCAACAATGTGTTAAACAGGTCCGGATGGGCTTTTTCGACCTCATCCAACAGCACGACCTGATAGGGCCTGCGCCGGACCGCTTCGGTCAAGACGCCGCCTTCATCATAGCCGACATAGCCAGGCGGGGCGCCAATCAGACGTGCAACCGCATGTTTCTCCTGAAACTCTGACATATCGAGCCGCAGGACTGCGGTATCATCATCGAACATGAAGGCCGCGAGCGCCTTGGTCAGCTCGGTCTTGCCGACACCGGTTGGACCGACAAACAGGAAGCTGCCAATTGGCTTGTTGGGATCCTGCAGGCCAGCGCGCGCGCGGCGCACCGCATTCGAGACCGCCAGCAGTGCATCATCCTGGCCGACCACGCGTTCGCGCAGCGCCTCTTCCATACGCAGCAGTTTTTCACGCTCGCCTTCGAGCATCTTGTCGACGGGAATGCCCGTCCACTTGGACACCACCGCCGCGATATGATCGGGGCGCACAACCTCTGAGACCAGACCGTCATCGCCCTCATCAGCGGTTTCAGCGTCGGCAATCATTTTTTCTAGGTTGGGAATGGTGGCGAATTTCAGCTCTGAGGCTTTTTGCAGATCGCCCCGGCGCTGTGCTTCAGCCATTTCAGCATAGGCCCGGTCAAGCGCGTCCTTGGCGGATGCGGCGCCTTTCAGCTTGTCCTTTTCAGCCGCCCAGGCCGTAGTCAGTTCATCGGACTTGGTCTGCAGCTCGCTGATCTCGCCCTCGATTGTCTTCAGGCGATCCTTGGAGGCGGCATCCTTTTCCTTTTTCAGCGCTTCGGTTTCGATGCGCAGCTGCAAAAGCCGGCGATCGATCTCGTCCAGCTCTTCGGGCTTGCTGTCGACCTGCATGCGGAGACGCGAGGCGGCCTCGTCCATCAGATCAATGGCCTTGTCGGGCAGAAAGCGGTCGGTGATATAGCGATTGGACAGGGTCGCGGCCGAAACCGTCGCAGCATCCGACACGCGCACCCCGTGATGGGCCTCGTAGCGGCCTTTTAGACCGCGCAGGATCGAGATCGTGTCCTCGACGCTCGGTTCATCGATATAGACGGCCATGAAGCGCCGGGCGAGCGCGGCGTCGCCTTCGACATATTTGCGATACTCGTCCAGCGTGGTCGCGCCGATACAATGCAACTCGCCGCGTGCGAGCGCGGGTTTCAGCAAGTTGGACGCATCCATGGCGCCATCGGTCTTGCCGGCGCCGACCAGCGTGTGCATCTCATCAATAAAGAGGACGACGCCGCCCTCAGACTGTTCGACCTCTTTCAAGACCGCTTTCAAGCGCTCCTCAAACTCGCCGCGATATTTCGCGCCGGCAATCAGCGCGCCCATATCGAGCGCCAGCAAGCGCTTGCCTCTCAGGCTTTCGGGCACATCGCCATCAATGATGCGCAGGGCAAGGCCCTCAGCGATGGCGGTTTTGCCAACGCCGGGCTCACCGATCAGAACCGGATTGTTCTTCGAGCGGCGTGAGAGGACCTGAATGGCACGGCGGATTTCCTCGTCGCGGCCAATCACGGGGTCGAGCTTGCCGGCGCGGGCATCTTCGGTGAGGTCGCGTGTGTATTTTTTCAGCGCCTCATAGCCTTCTTCAGCCGTTGCGCTATCGGCTGTGCGGCCCTGACGCAGCTGTGATACCGCCGCGTCCAGACGCGCTGGATCGGCGCCGGCCTGTTTCAGGGCATCGGCTGCTTTCGCGCCTTTCAGACCGGCAAGCGCGATCAGCAGACGCTCAACCGTGACAAAGCTGTCACCGGCTTTCTTGGCGGCCGCTTCGGCGTTGGCGAATAGCTGGGCGGTTTTCTGGTCGAGCCGCAGCTGGCCATCGCCGCCAGCGATTTTCGGCACGCCGCGCAGGGCCTCGCCATTGATCTGTGTGGCGCGTTCGGGCTGGCCGCCGGCCGCGCGGATCAGGTTCACGGCGAGTTGGTCGCGATCGTCCAGCATCGCTTTGAGCATATGTTCCGGCAGGAAAATCTGGTGGCCGCTGGCCAGAGCGTCGGTCTGGGCGGCCTGAAGAACGGATTTCGCCCGTTCGGTATAGGTATCAATATTCATTTTCATCTCCTTTAAAAGGCAGATCGATGCATGAAGGCCCGCATTGCGCGGCCCGGGCTCAGTAAGGCCCCGCTCAGCGGCAGCCTCTGTGCTGCTGACTTGGGAAGTGGTGGGCAATTGTGCAAGTGATTTACCGAATAATGGTTTGGCACCCTGGTGGGTGTGTGGTTCACTTAGATGGCAGAGTTGACCGAGCTTGTAGGGGGTAACAGTGCGTCTATTTTTTGTGTTCGCCGTTATGGTTTTGGCGGGCCTGTGCCGCCAAGTGTCGGCAGAGGGCGCCGCGCAGCCGCCGATCGAAGCCTATGGAGAGCGCGCCGCCGTTCGCTCAATGTCGATGTCGCCCAGCGGCGATCAATTGGCCTTTATTCTTCGTCTTGAGGGCCGGGACATCTTGATGACCCACAGCGTCGAAGAGGGGCTCAAGCCGCGCATGGACCTCACCGAACTGCAGGGTAACTGGATATGGTTTGCCACTGAAGATTACATCATCATTCGCGGCTACAGCACACTACGTGTGTTGGGTTACAGGGGTGAATTCGACCATTCGGCAGCATTCGCCTATAATTTAACGACCGGCAAGACAAGGCAGCTTCTGCGCAACACAGAAGAGCTCTACCCCGCCCAATCAGGTCTCGGCCGCGTTATTGGGCGGCTTGAGGAGAGCGGCGAACTGCTGATGCCGGCCTATACCGGGCGCACGGATACAGATATTGCCAAAGCGGTCTTTCGCGTCGACCCGAAAACGGGCCGCGGAAGCATCTTGTTCAAGGGGCTAAAACACACGCTAGGCTGGTTTCTCGCGCCTGACGGAAC
>JBCCMX010000059.1:0-12737 GCA_039026135.1 Pseudomonadota bacterium
AACCAGACGCTTGGCCTGCGTGCCTTTACCGGCCGCAGGCGGTCCAAACAGGATCAGGTTCATTTTTTACGCTTGCCTCCCAGACGCGATTTCTTGATCAAACCCTCATATTGGTGCGCAATCAAGTGCGACTGAATCTGCGTCACAGTATCCATTGTGACCGAAACCACGATCAGCAGCGAAGTGCCGCCAATATAGAAAGGTATCCCGGGCACGTATCGCCGCAGGACTTCCGGCATCAAACAGACAAAGACCAGATAGACCGCCCCGATCGTGGTCAGGCGTGTCAGCACATAATCAAAATAAGCCGCCGTATTTCGCCCCGGCCGAATGCCTGGAACAAACCCGCCATATTTGCGCAGATTGTCGGCCGTCTCATCCGGGTTGAACATGATGGAGGTGTAGAAGAAACAGAAAAACGCCACCAGCACGCCATAGGTAATGATATAGGTCCAGCTGCCGGGCGAGAAGTTGAGCGCGATCCACTGCAGGATACCACCGGAATCAGAGGCTACCTGCCCGTCGGCGCCGGTCTGCCCGACAAGGCCAAGCGCGGTAATTGGCAGCATCAGGATCGCAATCGCGAAGATTGGCGGAATAACGCCTGATGTGTTCAGCTTCAGCGGCATGAAAGACGACTGGCCCTGCGCGGCCTGGTTGGCCGCTTGCTGGCGCTTTGGATACTGGATCAGCACCCGGCGCTGCGAGCGCTCGATAAACACAATAAAGACCGTTAGCGCGATCACCAACAGCGCCACACCGACCACAAGAATAACGTCGACCCCCTGTTCGCGCGAGCCGCTGAACAGGTTGAAAATCGCCTTCGGCATCTCGGCAATAATGCCGGCAAAGATAATCAGCGAGATCCCGTTGCCGACGCCGCGCGCGGTGATCTGCTCACCCATCCACATCAGGAACATTGTACCGCCGGTAAACGTCACCACCGCGGTCAGAATGAAGAACCAGCTGGCAATCTCTTCATACGCAAAGCCTGACAGGCTGACAGCAATGCCGAAACTCTGCACCACAGCAAAGCCAAGCGTCAGATAGCGCGTGTACTGGTTGATCTGCTTGCGGCCAGCCTCGCCCTCTTTCTTCAGCTTTTCCAGCGCGGGCACGGAACTCGTCATCATCTGAATGATGATCGAGGCGGTAATGTAGGGCATCACATTCAGCGCAAACACGCTCATCCGTTCAACCGCGCCGCCGGCAAACATGTTCATGCTGCCCAGCATGCCGCCGCCCTGGGTGGCAAAATACTGGGAGAAGGCCTCGGCATTCAGACCGGGAAGCGGAATGAATGTGCCCAGCCGGTAGAGAACCAGAATAAACAGCGTGAACAGAATGCGGTTCTGAAGGTCTTTGGCCTTCGCAAAAGAACCAAAATTCATATTCCGCGCGAGCTGTTCCGATGCTGAAGCCAAATGGAACTCCTATTCCCGAACATGGGTTCGCCGCCAGACATTGGCGGCGAAAGCTGATTTGTGAAGATGCAAGCTGGAAAAAGCCCTAAAACCTATTCGCTTGCCTCTTCCTTCACCGGGCCTGTCAAAGTGACTTTTCCGCCCGCTTTTTCAATCGCTTCAATCGCAGCCTTGCTCGCGCCGGTCACCGTGATGTTGACCTTTTTCGGCGCGCTGCCTTTGGCCAGCAGGCGCACACCGTCGCGGACGCGCCGGATAACACCAGAGGCGACAAGCACCTCTTCGGTGATTTCCTGTTTTACGTCCAGCTTGCCAGCTTCAATCGCCTTACTGAGGATCGACAGGTTCAACCATGTATGCGTCTTTGAATTGCGCGCGGTAAAGCCGCGCTTCGGCAGACGCATATAGATCGGCATCTGGCCGCCTTCAAAGCCATTGATCGCCACACCTGAGCGCGACTTTTGACCCTTTACACCGCGCCCGCCAGTCTTGCCCTTGCCAGAGCCAACGCCGCGGCCAACGCGCACACGTGCCTTGGTCGAGCCGTCTGCCGGAGAGAGTTCGTTGAGTTTCATCTGATCTATCCCTCAACCACTTCAACAAGGTGAGAGACCTTGTTGATCATGCCGCGCACGGCTGGGGTATCTTCCAGCACGCGTGTCCGGCCAATTTTGTTCAAGCCAAGACCGACCAGCGTCTGACGCTGATCCGGCTTGCGGCGGATCGGGCTGCCAATCTGGCGCACGGTCAACGTGTCTTTTGCTTTTGCCATGTCCTGGTTCCTCTTGCCTTAGGCCTCGGCGACTTCACTCATGCCCGCTTCAGAGGCACCATCGGCGCGGCGGCCGACAATATCCTGAACCTTCAGGCCACGCTTGGACGCCACCGTGCGCGGGCTTGCTTGCTGTTTCAACGCAGCAAAGGTGGCACGCACCATATTGTAGGGGTTCGATGAGCCGATGGACTTGCCAACAACATCCTGAATGCCCAGCACTTCCATCACAGCGCGCATTGGACCACCGGCAATCACACCGGTTCCCGGAGGCGCCGCGCGCAGCACGACTTTACCCGCGCCATGACGGCCGCGGCCATCATGATGCAGGGTGCGCCCTTCGCGCAGAGGCACACGCACCATATTGCGCTTGGCCTCTTCGGTGGCTTTGCGGATCGCCTCTGGCACTTCGCGGGCCTTGCCCTTGCCAAAGCCGGCACGGCCCTTTTGATCGCCAACGACAACCAGCGCGGCGAAACCGAAATTCTTGCCGCCCTTTACCGTTTTGGCAACGCGGTTGATGCCAACCAGCTTGTCGACAAACTCGCTTTGCGGCTCTTCTTCACGATCACGGCCCTTACGGCCACGTCCTCTACCACGTTCTTCAGCCATGGCTTAACCCTCCTAGAAGCTCAATCCGCCCTCACGGGCGGCATCTGCCAGGGCTTTCACCCGGCCATGGAACACAAACCCGCCGCGATCGAAGACAACCTCTTCAACACCGGCTTTCTTGGCTCGCTCGGCGACCAAAGTACCAATTTTCGCAGCCGCTTCGGCATTCGCCGTCGACTTCAGGCCGGCGCGCACGTCCTTCTCCAGGGTCGAGGCGGCGGCCAGCGTCAGACCCTTCTCATCATCGATGATCTGAGCAGAGATATTCTTGCCAGAGCGGGCAACCGACAAACGCAGCTTGCCTTCAGCAGACTTGCGCAGCTTGGTGCGATTGCGCCGAGCGCGGCGTAGATGTTTTTCGCGTGACGATAACATGGCTACTTCTTCTTGCCTTCTTTGCGGCGGACATACTCGCCTTGATAGCGCACGCCTTTGCCTTTGAACGGCTCAGGGCGGCGATAGTTGCGGATTTCTGCAGCCACCTGACCGACAACCTGTTTGTCGGCGCCGGTGACTTCAATTTCAGTCGGCTTGGCACATTTAATCTCAATGCCCTCAGGGGCCTTGTAGATCACATCATGGCTAAAACCGAGCGCCAGCTTCAGATCCTTGCCCTGCATCTGCGCGCGATAACCCACGCCAACCAGTTCAAGATTCTTCGTGAAGCCTGTTGAGGCGCCATTCACCAGATTGGCCGCGTTCGCACGCGTTGTGCCCCACAATGTTCGGGCACTGGCATCAAGCGCCTGGGCAAACGTGATCTTCTTGCGACCCGTCTCATTATTGTGACGGATTTTCTCATTTGCCGCTTCAACCAGATCATCGCGCGGGCTGATATTCAGCTCGGCGCCGTCCAGTTTTGCAACAATAACCTCCGGCAGCTCCAGCGAGAGCTGACCCTTCGGGCCTTTCGCTTCCAGCGTCTGGCCATCAATCGTCACCGTCGTGCCTGACGGAACCGCGATCGGAAGTTTGCCAATACGTGACATATTTGACGCCTTTCCCTTAGAAGACCCGGCACAGAATCTCGCCGCCAACATTCTCCTGGCGCGCGACATTGTCAGACATCACGCCTTTCGAAGTTGACAGGATCGAAATCCCGAGCCCGTTACGCACCAGCGGAATGTCACTCTGTGACGAGTACACGCGCCGGCCTGGCTTTGACACGCGGCGGATCTCGGAGATCACCGGCGAGCCGTCGAAATATTTCAGTTCAATCTCGATATGCTTGTGACCGTCTTTCTCGATCTCGGCATAACCGCGGATAAAACCCTCGCCCTGCAGGACTTCGAGCACGCGGGCGCGAAGCTTCGAGGCTGGTGTCACCACCTTGTCCATGCCGCGCATCTGCGCATTCCGGATACGGGTGAGCATATCGCCGAGGGGATCAGAAATCGCCATATTATCCCTCCTTACCAGCTGGACTTAACGAGACCCGGAATCTTGCCGAGTGAGCCAAGCTCACGCAGCGCGATACGGGACATTTGCAGTTTGCGGTAATAACCGCGCGGACGACCGGTGACCTCGCAGCGATTGCGAACCCGGTTTGAAGCTGAATTGCGCGGAAGATCAGCCAGCTTCAGGCGCGCCTTATAGCGCTCCTCCAGCGACAGCTCCTCATTGGCAATAATCTCTTTCAACGCTGCACGCTTGGCCGCATACTGCTCGACCAGGCGCTTACGCTTATTATTCCGCTCAATAGCACTCTTCTTAGCCATCTCGTCTATCTCCAGCGCTAGTTTCGGAACGGGAAGCCGCACTGCGCGAGCAGCGACTTGGCTTCTTCGTTGGTTTTGGCGGTGGTACAGACAATGATGTCCATACCGCGAATATCGTCGATCTCGTCATAATTGATCTCGGGGAACACAAGCTGCTCCTTCAGACCCATGGCGAAATTGCCCCGGCCATCAAAGCTCTTTCCATTCAGGCCCCGGAAATCCTTCACGCGCGGCAGCGCAATATTGGTCAGCCGGTCGAGGAATTCATACATCCGGTCTCGGCGCAGTGTGACCTTGCAGCCAATCGTCATATCTTCACGCAGCTTGAACCCCGCAATCGACTTACGCGCCTTGGTGGCGACCGGCTTCTGACCGGCAATCTTTTCCATTTCAGCCAACGCCGTCTTGATCTTCTTGGAATCGGCAACAGCCTCGCCAACGCCCATATTGATCACGACTTTGTCAAGCTTCGGAATTTGCATATCATTCGAATAGCCAAACTCTTCTTTCAGCTGCGAACGGATCTGCTCGTCATACTTCTTCTTCAGACGAGGTGTGTAGTCTTTAGACATCAATCGACTCCCCTGAACGTTTGGCAAAGCGCGTCTTGCGGCCATGCTCGTCGGTTTTGAAACCTACCCGCGTAGGCTTGCCATCGCGCGGATCGATCAGCGATACGTTGGACATATGGATCGGCGCTTCAAATGTCTTGATGCCGCCCTGCGGATCATCCTGCGTCGGCTTGGTATGGCGTTTGACCACGTTCACACCGCGCACAAGCACTCGCTCGTCGGCCTTCAGGACCTTCAGCACCTCGCCCTCAACGCCTTTATTGCGGCCCGCGAGCACGATGACCTTGTCACCCTTTTTCACTTTCGCAGCCATGGCTAGAGCACCTCCGGCGCCAGAGAGACGATCTTCATATGGTTCTTGGCGCGCAGTTCGCGGGGAACAGGGCCAAAAATCCGGGTGCCGATCGGCTCATTATTATTGTTCACAAGAACCGCCGCATTGGTGTCAAACCGGATGGTCGACCCGTCAGCGCGATTGATGTCCTTTGAGACACGCACGACAACCGCCTTGCGCACCTCACCCTTTTTTACGCGGCCGGTTGGGATCGCTTCCTTGATCGAGACCACGATAACGTCACCCACGGAGGCATAACGCCGTCCGGCACCGCCCAGCACCTTGATGCATTGGACACGGCGCGCGCCGGAATTGTCGGCGACCCGCAGGTTGGACTGCATCTGGATCATGCATCACCCCCTTCGCCGGTCACCACTTCCCAGCGCTTGAGCTTTGATTTCGGCGCACATTCGCGAATCGTAATCGCCTGGCCGACCTCCGCGACATTGCCCTCGTCATGCGCGTGATAGCGTTTCGAACGACGAACCGTCTTTTTCAGCAGCGGATGCAGGAAGCGGCGCTCAACACGAACCACAGCAGTTTTGTCCTGCTTGTTCGAGACGACTACGCCTTCCATTACACGTTTTGGCATCGTCTTATCCTTGTGCGGCTTCGCGCGACTTTTCGCGCAAAATGGTCTGAACACGCGCAATATCGCGGCGAACCAATTTGATGCGGGCAGTCTTTTCCAGCTGGCCCGTGGCGACCTGGAAACGCAGGTTAAACTGTTCCTTTTTCAGCTGCAGAAGGGCTTCCTTCAGCTGATCAGGGCTCTTGGCGCGGAAATCGGCGGCCGTTTCGGTCTTAGCCATCCTTAAATCCCCTCAATCCGGCGGACGATTTTCGTGCGGATTGGCAATTTCGCCGCACCAAGACGCAGCGCCTCTAGCGCGATCTCGTCTGGAACACCGTCAATTTCAAACAGGATGCGGCCCGGCTGAACCCGCGCGACCCAGCGGTCGACAGAGCCCTTGCCCTTACCCATCCGAACTTCAATCGGCTTGGCCGAGACAGGCGTGTCCGGAAAAATCCGGATCCACACTTTGCCCTGGCGCTTCATTTCGCGTGTCACCGCCCGGCGTGTCGCCTCGATCTGGCGCGCTGTCACGCGCTCCGGCTCAAGGGCTTTCAGACCAAAGGAGCCAAAGTTCAGCGTGAAGCCACCCTTTGCCTTGCCCTTGATCCGGCCCTTGAAGGCCTTGCGGTATTTTGTGCGTTTTGGCTGCAGCATTGTTTATGCGCCTCCGCCTTGCGGACCAGAGGCTGGTCCACGTTGATTGCTTGCCCGCGCACGTGCTTCGCCCGACTTCTCGGCGCGATTGTCGCGGGCCATCGGGTCATGCTCCATGATCTCGCCTTTGTAGATCCAGATCTTGATGCCGATAATGCCATAGGTGGTCAGCGCTTCAGCCGTGCCATAATCGATGTCAGCGCGCAGCGTGTGCAGCGGCACAGAGCCCTCGGCATACTGCTCGGTGCGCGCAATCTCGGCACCGCCCAAACGGCCAGACACCATGACGCGAACACCCAGCGCGCCAAGACGCATTGTGTTCTGGATGGAGCGTTTCATCGCCCGGCGGAATGACCCGCGGCGCTCCAGCTGGCGCGCAATGTCTTCGGCCACCAGGGTAGCATCAAGCTCCGGCTTGCGGATCTCAACCAGGTTCACGCGCACCTCGTCATCCGTCATGGTCGACAGAGACTTGCGCAGGTTTTCAATGTCCGCGCCCTTCTTACCGATCACCAGGCCGGGACGGGCTGTGTGAATGGTCACCAGGCACTTTTTGTGCGGGCGCTCAATCACGATGCGCGAAATACCGGCCTGACCAAGCTTGGACTTGATGGCCTTCTGAATGCGCAGGTCTTCGTGCAGCAGGCGGCCAAAATCGGCGCTGTCTGCATACCAGCGGCTGTCCGACATCCGGTTGATGCCAAGGCGCAGTCCAATTGGATTGACTTTCTGACCCATTACGCGGCCTCCGCTTCTTGGGATGTGTCACGCAGCACAATGGTCAGCTGCGAAAATGGCTTCATGATACGCGCTGCGCGGCCACGCGCGCGGGCCCGGATCCGCTTCATGACAAGGTTCTTGCCAACGAAAGCCTGCGCCACGACAAGGCTGTCAATGTCGAGATCATGATTGTTCTCGGCATTGGCAATCGCGCTTTGCAGGCATTTGCGGACATCCTCAGAGGGACGCTTGCGCGAGAATTGCAGCTGCGCCAGCGCCTTCTCGACCGGAAGACCGCGGATCTGCTGTGCGAGCAGGTTCAGCTTTTGCGGGCTGTGCTTGTACATGCGCAGCACAGCGCGGCTCTCATTGCTGGCCTGCTTTGGAGGGTTCTTCGCCTTGCCCATGGCTTACTTCCTCCTCGCTTTCTTGTCGGCGCCGTGGCCATAATAGGTCCGGGTTGGCGCAAACTCGCCCAGCTTGTGACCGACCATTTCCTCGGTCACCAGCACAGGCACGAACTTGTTGCCATTGTGGACCTGGAAGTTCAGGCCAACGAATTGCGGCAGAATGGTTGAGCGGCGCGACCAGGTTTTGATCACTTCACGCTTCTTCGATTCATGGGCCTTCTCGGCCTTCTTCAGGAGATAGCCGTCGACAAACGGGCCTTTCCAAACAGAACGGGACATGACGAGTCGGCTCCCTAACGTTTCGCATTACGGCGGCGGATGATCAAACGATCCGAAGCCTTGGTTTTACGGGTTTTCGGTCCGCGGGTTTTCTTGCCCCATGGTGTGACCGGGTGACGGCCACCAGAGGACTTGCCCTCACCACCACCATGTGGGTGATCGACCGGGTTCATCACAACGCCGCGCACATGCGGGCGCTTGCCCTTGTGGCGGTTACGGCCAGCTTTCGACATGACCTGGTTCATATTGTCCGGGTTGGACACCGCGCCAATTGTTGCCACACACTGGTCGGGCACCATGCGCAGCTCGCCTGATGTCAGCTTGATCTGCGCATAGCCACTGTCACGGCCAACCAGCTGCGCATAGCAGCCTGCAGAGCGAACCATCTGTGCGCCTTTCAGCGGCTTCATCTCGATATTGTGGATGATGGTTCCGACAGGAATATTCTTCAGCGGCAGCACATTGCCGGGCTTGATGTCAGCGGTCTTGGAGCTGATCACGGTATCGCCAACGGCCAGACGCTGCGGCGCGAGAATATAAGACAGCGCGCCATCTTCATACTTGATCAGCGCAATAAAGGCTGTGCGGTTCGGATCATATTCGAGGCGCTCAACTGTCGCCGGCACATCCCAGCGATTACGCTTGAAGTCGATCTTCCGATACAGCCGCTTGGCCGCGCCGCCTTTATGGCGCGCCGTCATACGGCCCTTATTGTTGCGTCCACCTGTCTTGGTCAGACCCTCGGTCAGCATCTTGACCGGGCGGCCCTTGTGCAGTCCCGAACGGTCAACCAGAACCAGCTGACGCTGGCCGGGCGAGGTCGGATTATAAGTCTTTAGTGCCATATCGCCCTCCTACAGCCCCGTCGTAATGTCGACCGACTGGCCGTCTTTCAGCGTCACAACAGCTTTTTTGAAATCTGAGCGACGGCCAAGAACACCGCGGAACCGCTTGGTCTTGCCCTTGACCAGGATCGTGTTGACCTTGGTCACGTCGACCTTGAAAAGGCTCTCAACAGCTTCCTTGATCTCCGGCTTGGTCGCCGAGAGCGGAACCTTGAAAATGATCTTGTTCTCTTCAGCAACCAGAGTCGCTTTCTCTGTAATCACAGGCGAGAGCAGCGTATCGTAGTTTTGCGGCTTAAGGTCAGCCATGGGTTACGCCTCCTCTTTCGCGCCGTTAAACCGGGCATCAATGCCGCTCAGCGCATCTTTGGTGACAACCAGGGTCTTGCGGCGCAGCACGTCATAAACATTCAGCCCTGCAACCGGCAGAACATCCACGTTTGGAATATTGCGTGCCGCTTTTGCAAAATTCTCGTCAACCGTGACACCGCCAATGATCAGCGCGTTATCAAGACCAAGCTTACCAAGTTTGGCCGAGAGATCTTTGGTCTTGGCTTCTTTCAGTTCGGCGTTTTCAAGCACTATCAGCGCGCCGTCTTTCGCCTTCGAAGACAAGGCATGCGCCAGTGCAAGCTTGCGGACACGCTTTGGCAGATTGTGCGCATGACTGCGAACGCGCGGACCGTGCGCAACTGCGCCGCCAACAAAGATATTCGCATTGCGCGAACCATGACGCGCACCGCCAGAGCCTTTCTGGCGAATGAACTTCTTGGTCGTCACAGAGACATCAGCGCGTTCTTGAGTTTTGTGCGTACCGGCCTGGCGTTTGGCCAGCTGCCAGCGCACCATGCGCTGCAACAGGTCGCCGCGAATGTCTTCAATGCCGAAAATCGCATCATCAAGCTCGGCCTTGCCTGCAGCCTTCCCGGCCAGCGTCTTGACAGAGAGTTCCATTACTCACCTCCCTCGCTCAGCAGCTTCTTCAGAAGGTCCTGGTCGACTTTGGCGCGCGGCTGACCGCCCGCCAGAATGTCTTTCGCCTGACCCAGCCAATCTTCGCTTGCCGCCTGATCCGTCACGCCAAGCTCTTCAAGCAAGGCAGCGCGATCATCGTCAGACATAGCGACAAAGCCAGACAGCGTCCCGGCGCCCTTGTCTTTCAGCGCTTCTTCCGTTTTTGGCCCAATGCCATCGACCAGCACGATATTGTCGGCGGCGGTGCCTTCGATCTGAACATCACCGGCTGTTGCATCACCCGCTTCAGGTGCCTTGAAAGAGCCCTCAGCTGGCGCATCGGCGTGGGCGGCCTTCTTCACCGCGTCACGCACTTCAACAAAAGAGCCCTCATGGCCCGGGATCGCCCCCTTGACCAGGATCAGCCCGCGCTCAACATCTGTGCGAACAATCTCAAGGTTTTGAACCGTGGTGCGTTGCACGCCATAATGGCCCGCCATCTTCTTGCCCTTGAAGACCCGGCCCGGGTCCTGACACTGGCCGGTCGAACCGTGCGAGCGGTGAGAGATGGACACACCGTGCGAGGCACGCAGACCGCCAAAATTCCAGCGCTTCATTGCGCCCGCAAAACCCTTACCGACAGACACGCCGGCAATGTCGACCTTCTGGCCTGGTACAAAGTGATCAGCTAAAACTTCGGCGCCAACCTTAGGTAGCGCCGCGTCCGCCTGCATGCGAAACTCAACCAGTTTTCTCTTCGGCGCGACGCCAGCTTTGGCAAACTGCTCGCGCTGGGCTTTCGCTGTGCGCTTGGCCTTCTTGGCGCCCGCGCCCATCACGACGGCATTATACTCGTCATTGCGGGTCACCTGACCACCCTTTTTCGTTGTCACGTCGCGATCTTCGTCTTTGCGCAGGCCCACAACCTGACATCCGTCAAGTGACAGAACCGTGACCGGCACGTGTTGGCCGGCCTCGCTGAAAACGCGTGTCATACCAAGCTTGCGGGCAATCACCCCACTGCGTTGTGCCGGGAGAGCCATTAGCGTGCTCCCTCAAGCTTGATTTCAATGCCGACGCCCGCCGACAGATCGAGCTTCATCAGCGCGTCCACGGTTTGCGGGGTGGGATCAACAATGTCGAGAATGCGCTTATGTGTGCGGATCTCAAACTGCTCGCGCGACTTCTTGTTCACGTGCGGCGAACGGTTGACGGTAAAGCGTTCAATGCGTGTCGGCAGCGGGATCGGCCCGCGAACGTCTGCACCGGTGCGCTTGGCAGTCGAAACGATTTCCCGCGCAGACAAATCCAGCGCGCGATGATCGAAGGCTTTCAGCCTGATCCTGATGTTTTGTTTTTCCATCCTGCGATGTCCATTCAAAATAAAACCACGATGCCAAGGCTGCACTCATCAAGCGCGCCGAGACACGAGGAAAAATCCAATTGTTCGTTTCGGTTGCCAGCGTCTGCCAAACGGCACAGCCTGACTTTCGAAGCGCTGGCATTACGGTAAAGAGGAGACCGCGTCAACCAGCCTTTATGCAGTTTGTATGACGGGTCAGAAAAACCTGCGCGCGTCGCCCGTCCAGGGCCTCATATCCATCGCCAATTATGAGATTTCACTGGCACGGGCAGTAGGACTTGAACCCACGACCCTCGGTTTTGGAGACCGATGCTCTACCAACTGAGCTATACCCGTCCAGTAAGACGCCTATTTGCCTGACGAGACGTCTTTTAGCAATGCAAAAAGGTCAGACGGGGCCACGCTAGAGGGCCGAAAACACGCCGCGGCCCAACTGGTCATTCAGCTTCTGCTTTACGATCGCGCCATAGGATTCATAGGCAAACGGGACGCGCCGTCCCTTGAAACTGGCTGAGCGGACAAGCCCATTTGCAAAAACCGGCGCTGAGCGGATCGCCTCGGCATAGTCGTCAACATAGCGCTTGCGGCACACATAGGCCTTCTTGCGCGACACGGCCAGAATATCAAATCCCGCTTCGCTCTCATCGGCAAGCAGCTCGAAAATGGCGAGCGTGACATCGGGCCATTCAGGGCTGCAATAATCATCGAAAGCGATGATCCCCTTCTCGTGAAGCGTTGCCACAGCCACATCGCGGTCATTGCGGACATGTTCAAGATCATGGGCGCCATCAATCGAGAAGAACCGGACCGGGCCAAAAGCCGCGTTCAACCTGGCCGGCTCGAGCTCAAGACTGTCCTAGCGAAACATGGTGTCGGCATCAATTGCGATACCCAATCTCTCGGCGCCCTGCATAAAGTCGTCAAAGTGCGAACCGCTTTTCGACAAGTGGTCTTCAATAAAAATATCCGCGCCGTAGAGCGCCTCGCCGGGCCGGCGATGAAGGCCCATCAGATAATATGATCGGCCAAAGAAGATCCCGATCTCGGCAAGCGCGCCTTTAACCTCGTCCTTGGTCTGGGCGGCCATAAGCACACTGAACATGTGCGCATCGACCTGGCTGAGATAGCCCTGCACACCGTGCATCCTGCCTTGAATATACTTGTCGTGCACGTGGGTTCGCCTGTTTGAGAGACTGTGTCGACCTAAGCCACATGCAAGAAACGGTCTAGACGCCCCGTCACGAAAAAAGCCGCCCCTTGAGGAGCGGCCTTTATGAGTGTTCCCGTGTCGCTGCGCTCACATGGAACGTGCTCAGGGCTGGTATCCTTGTTCCCGTCTCGCTGCGCTCACATGGAACGTGCTCAGGGCTGGTATCCTTGTTCCCGTCTCGCTGCGCTCACATGGAACGCGCTCAGGGCTGGTATCCTTGTTCCCGTCTCGCGCCCATGGCTGGGCGCGGCAGGGTTTTAAGACTTTACGCTGGCGACGACGCCGGCGCCGAC
>JBCCMX010000060.1:0-12733 GCA_039026135.1 Pseudomonadota bacterium
CGCCAAGGACACTGTGGAGACGATGGAAGAGGTCCGCGAGACGGTCGACGCCATCGACCGTGCGCTTGTCACGCTGTTGGTCAAGCGCCAGGCCATGATGGATGCCGCCGCGCGAATCAAAGGCGAGCGGCATCTGGTTCTCGATCGCCCCCGCATCGAAGATGTTGTCAGCAAAGTGCTGGCCGAAGCCGAGCGTCAAGGCCTGTCAGCGGCCATTGCCGAACCGGTCTGGCGGACATTGATCGACCGCTGTATTGCCTATGAATATCAGTCGTTCGACGCCCTTAGCCCCGGCTTGGACAAGGCGTGACTGGCGCGCGCGCACGCCTCGAGCGCGAGCGCAAGACTGGTTTTGACATCGCTGAGCGCTGACGCCGCTGCCGCCTTGGAGGCGGTGCCAGAACGACCGAGCTGTTCCGCCACAAGACAGACATCTGCCAGCTCTTTCGCGCCAATGCTCAGCGCCGAGCCCTTTATGGAGTGAGCCGCATCGGCCCAGTCGGAATGTGGCAGCGCCGGATCAAGCATGCGGCCCCAGACATCGGCCTGGCTGCGAAAAATCTCCAGGACTTCTTCGGCGAGGTCCACATCCCCGCCGGTCACCGCCAACAATTGATCAATATCAAGGTCCACAGCCACTGCCTTCTTGTGATCGGGATTTGATGGTGATCGTGTCACGAAACATCGCAATGGTCCATGGCCGGAATTGGCTGGTAGCGCCAGAGATGAAAGCGCGTATAAGGCGCGCCATGGCTCTTGGTCTCTTTCTCTATCAACTGCTCACGCGGGTGTTGACGCCATTCGCGGGCCTGGTGCTACGCCGCCGTGTCAGTCGCGGCAAGGAAGACCCCGCACGGCTTGATGAGCGCTTCGCGCGCGCCGCCCCGACCCGCCCGGACGGAGCGCTGATCTGGCTGCATGGCGCAAGCGTCGGCGAATCGCTGCTTTTGTGCGCGCTGGCAAATCAGATTGCCGCCAGCGCGCCGGGGCGCCATTTCCTGTTCACGTGTCAAACCCAGACCGGCGCACAACAGGTCAAGGCTGCGATCGACGCTGCGCCCAACCTCAGTGGGGACCGCTGCCAACAGCTCATGGCGCCGCTGGACCTGCCGCATGTCGCCAAACGCTTTGTGTCCCACTGGCGCCCCGACCTGGCTCTGGTCGCGGAGGGCGATATCTGGCCAAACCTGCTGGGGCAACTGAAGCGCGGTGGACACAGCGCCGCCCTGATCAATGCCCGCATGACGGAGAAATCCATTGTCGGCTGGGGCCGCTGGCCGCGCACGGCAGAGCGTGTGTTCTCAAGTTTTGATGTTATTGCCGCGAGCGACCTGCGCACAAAAACGGGCCTCACCGCACTGTCGAAAAAGCCGGTCACCCTGGTCGGGAACCTCAAATCGGCGCTGCCGCCCCCCGCCGCCGATGAAACCGAGCTGCAGACCATGCGCGCGGCGATCGGCGATCGACCTGTTCTTGTCGCCGCATCAACCCATGACGGCGAAGAGGCCATAATCATTGACGCGCTGCTGAGCATGAGCCCGCGTCCGTTCACCATCATCGCGCCGCGCCACCCTGAACGCGGCGACTGGGTCGCAAGCCTGCTTGATTGCACCACGCTGAACATCGCCCGGCGCAGCGATGAAGAGCCGATACGGCCCGACACGGATATCCTGCTGGCCGACACGCTGGGCGAGATGGGCCTGTGGTATCGCCTGGCTGATACGGTCTATCTTGGCGGCGGACACGCGCCAGGCGTTGGCGGGCATAACCCAATAGAGCCGTTGCGCCTCGGCAAGCCGGTCCTGACCGGGCCAAGCCTGTTCAACTTTCAGGATATGTCAGAGGACCTGCTGGCACGCGGCCTGATCAGAATCGTTGAGACGCCGAACGATATCGCCGAGGCTTTCCCCGCGCCGCCAGTGGCTACAGCCAGCCTGACGGCGCTTGAGCAATCCGCGCTCGATCCGATGAGCAAGACGCTGGCACTCCTAGCACCGTTCCTAGAGCCCCGGCAGAACAGCACATGAAACAGCCGCGTTTCTGGTCCGGGACAATCGATCCGCGCGCCAGAGAGGCAGCGCCGCTAACGCGGTTTTTGCTCACACCGCTGGCCTGGGTCTATGCGGCTGTGACGGCGCGCAAGATCAAGACCCGCCAGCCCAGAGAGGTCAGCGCGCTGGTCCTTTGCGTCGGCAATCTGACAGCTGGCGGAGTGGGCAAGAGCCCGGTCGTTCACGCCCTGCGCAAAAGGCTGACGGAGATGACCGGTCAGCGCGCCGCCAGCCTGTCACGTGGCTATGGCGGCCAGCTGAAAGGACCGCTCAAGGTCGATCTTGGTCTTCACAGCGCGCGTGATGTCGGCGATGAACCGGCCATGCTGGCCGGCACAGGCGAAAGCTGGATCGGCGCCGCGCGAGACCTTGCCGGCAGTGCCATGCGTGGGGACGGTGTTGAGATCATCATCATGGATGATGGCCACCAGAACCCCGGACTGAAAAAGGATTTCACCTTTGTGGTGATCGACAGCGCCGATCCGTTCGGCAATGGCTTCGTTATTCCCAAAGGCCCCCTGCGCGAACCCGTCCAAGCCGGTCTCGAACGCGCCGACGCGGTGATCATGATGGGGGATGGCGACACACCGGAAGCGGTAACGGCATCGGGCCTGCCGGTCCTGCGCGCGCACATACGACCAACAGCGAAAGCGCCGGACGGCCCGCTGGTCGCCTTTGCCGGGATCGGACGACCGGAAAAACTGTTCGACAGCCTGACAGCACTTGGCGCGGACCTGAAAGACGCTGTGCCGTTTGACGACCACCATGTCTATACTGCGGCGGACCTGTCCTATCTGCGCCGCCTCGCCGGTGATCATGGCGCGCGCCTTGTGACAACAGAGAAAGATTTTGCTCGCCTTGGCCAGGCGCAGCGCGAGGGGATTGTGTTTCTGCCTGTAGAAGCCCACTTTGATGACGATCAGCGGCTCGATAAGCTGCTGCAAGACCTTTTAGACCGGCGCCCTTAAATGACCGCGAAAACCGAGCTGCAATACATTCGCCCGAAGGATATCGACAATCGTTCGACCTTTCGCCAGCGCCTTGTCTGGCGGCTGGAAACGCTGGCCTGGGATGTCATCTATTGGGCGCCGATGAAAGCGCTCGGGCCAGACCGGGCATCGAATTTCGGCGGCTGGCTGTTCAAGAAAATCGGGCCGCTTCTCTCGCAGCACAAAACCGTGCGGCGCAATCTGAAGCTCGCCTTCCCGGAAAAAAGCGATGCCGAGCGCGAGAAGATCGCGCTGGAAAGCTGGGAGAGCGTCGGGCGCACAGCCGGAGAGATGCCACACCTGCCGAAAATCCACCCCTATAAAAGCGACCGGGTGGAGGTGATTGGCGCAGAATATTGTGATCAGATCGAAAACGCGCCGCACGGCGCCGTCTTTGTGTCAGGTCACTTTGCCAATTGGGAGATTATGAGTGCAGCGGTGGTCTGCCGACCGGTTGATTGCCTGATGACCTATCGCGCACTGAACAATCCGCACATTGACCGGCGCATCAACAAGCTGCGCCATGAATATGGCACCGGCACCCTAACGCCCAAGGGCCTGGGCACACGCGAGCTGATGCGCGGGCTGAGCGCCGGGCGCTCGGCGGGGCTGATGAATGATCAGAAGTTCAATGAGGGCCTGCCAATTGCGTTTTTTGGACATGAAGCGATGACCGCGCCGGGCCCCTCACGGCTGGCGCTGAAATATAATGTACCGATTGTCACTGTGGTCACGCGGCGGGTTGGACCCGCCCGATTTCAGGTCGTCGTCAGTCCACCCATGGATCCCAATCCAACCGGCGATAATGAAGCCGACGTCAAACGGCTGGTGACAAAGATCACTGCATTTATTGAAGACGAAGTGCGAAAGACGCCGGGCCAGTGGTTCTGGCAGCATCGCCGCTGGCCGAAGGAAGCCTGGCGCGAGGCGGGCATTATCGACTAACGCGATATGGCTGTGAGGGCTTGCGCCAGGCCCGCATGTCGGCCAAGTGGGCGCTTAACAGAAGGACACCGTCATGCCGGAACGTCGAGAGACGCCCCGCCGCGCCAAACCGCGCCGCCCCGCGCGCGCCCCGAAGCGTCGCCCAAGCGACGATACCGATTGGAGCGAAGGCGAACGGATCGCCAAATATCTTGCCCGCGCCGGCATTGCCTCACGCCGCGAAGCCGAGGCGATGATCGAGCGCGGCGAGATCCGCGTCGATGGGCGCAAGCTGACCACACCCGCTTTCAAAGTCACCGGCCGCGAGGATATTCGCGTGAACGGCAAACGTGTGCGCAGCCCAGAGACGGTTCGGCTATGGCGCTATCACAAGCCCGCCGGCCTGATTACGACGACCAGCGATCCAAAAGGGCGCCGGACGATTTTCGAGGAATTGCCGAAAGCCCTGCCGCGAACAATGACGGTTGGCCGCCTCGACCTGACGACGGAAGGCCTTTTGCTGCTGACCAATGATGGCGGCCTTGCCCGGGCGCTGGAGCTGCCGGAGACCGGCTTGAAGCGACATTATCGCGCCCGCGTGCATGGCGAGGTGACCGGCGAGGCGGTGGAACAGCTGAGAAACGGGATCACGCTGGCGGACGGTCAGACCTATGCACCGATCATCGCCAGCGTGGAGCGCACCATGGGCGCCAATAGCTGGGTCGATGTCTCGCTGAGCGAGGGGAAAAACCGCGAAATCCGCAATGCGTTCGAACATCTGGACCTGATGGTCAATCGCCTGATCCGAACCGGGTATGGGCCGTTTTCGCTTGGCGAGCTGAAACCGGGCGCGGTTGAAGAGATACCTGCCGGCGAGATCCGCAAGCTGTTAAAAGGCCATGTGCCAGACACCTGTCTGCCGCTTGAGGCCACGAAACGACCCCATTCGACCCGCCCGAACAAGCGGGCGCCTAAGCCGCCTCGGTAAGCAGCGCGGTGGCCGCCGGCACCGTCATTGGCCGGCCCAGCGCAAAGCCCTGGGCATAGTCAAAGCCGATATCCTGCAGCACGTGCAGAAGATCGCGCTGTTCAACGCCTTCGGCGGTAATCGTCATATCGAGCCGTTTGGCAAGCAGCGTGATCGTCTCAAGAATGGTACGCACACGCTGATCACTGATCTGCGAGATGAGATCAAAATCGACTTTCAGACTGTCGGCCGGCAGGCGCGCGAGCCACAGAAATGAGGAATGCCCCGTGCCGAAATCATCAAGGATTAGCGCAGCGCCAAGCTCGCGCAGCGCCTTTGCCACACTGATCGCCTGGTCAAGATCACGCAAGGCAGCCTGCTCGGTCAGTTCAAGCCGCAGGATACCTGGCGCAAGATTGTAGCCATCAATCAGCGCCGAGACGAGCTCGATCAGCTTTGGATCGGTGAGATCGCGGCCGGTGAGATTGACCTGAATGAACAAGTCCTCATAGCCGGCAATGTTGCGCCAGGTATCGAGCGCCTGGCAGGCATGGATCATCATGTTGGAGGCAAGCGCCTTATCGTCCAGCTGTTCGGGCGCGTCGGCTTTCGATTGCGGGTTTGACCAGCGCGCCAGAGCCTCGAAACCGGCGACCTTGCCTGATTTCAGCGAAATGATCGGCTGAAACACCGGCACAAGGGCCGGCCCCGGCGCCGTTACCGCCGACTGAACCACCGTTTCGGTCAGCAACAACCCATGCGCATCGGCATCTTCATTGAATGCGCCGACCATGTGCAGCGTGCGGCCATCACCGAGGGTCAGCGGACAGCTGACAATGCCTTCCTTGGCTTCAAACGTGCGCACCACCTGGCGGCGGCTGAGCCCGTTCAGCAACACACCGAATTCCGACAAGCCCCACTCACCCGACAGCGCAGAGACAAATTCCTCTGAGCTGAGGTCGATCTTGAGGCGCTCGGACTTCCCGCTCCAGTGCCATTCTCCAAGCGATGCTGCCAAGGCCCTGCCCCCATACCCGTCAAGCGGCTGTCATTAAAACCTAAAGTAGTGACGCTAGCGCGCCGCTGCAATCCGGTTTTTCACCGCCGCCAAATCTGCCGGCATGCGCTCAAACACCTCACCGGCCGCGATCAGCGACCGGCAGCGCTCTGGCAGCGGCGCATCACGCCCGGTTGCCTCTAGCACCGTTTCGGGAAACTTCGCCGCGTGCGCGGTTGAAAGGATGACCGTGGCCGCATCGCTTTGCGGCAGGTCGCGCGCGGCGGCGGTTCCAACAGCGGTATGAGGACAGATCAGCCCGCCCGTTTCGTCGAGATAGCGCGCCATCTCCGCCATTGTGTCGGCGTTCGAGATCGACTGGGCACTGATGCCGGCACATTGCAGCGGACCATGGGCCTGCTCTGGCAAGTCGGCTTCGCCCGCCTGTGCATATCGCTCATAAACCCCGCGCACCAGATCACTGTCGCGGCCGGCCACTTCGAACAACAGGCGCTCAAAATTACTCGGGACCGAGATGTCCATGGCCGGGCTGGGCGTCGCCACAGCGGGTGTGCGGCGCATCACGCCATCGACGAAAAGCGTTTCCAGCGCGCGGTTCTCATTGACGGCGCATACCGCCTCAAAGCCGGCAAGCAGGCCGCAGCGCGCAGCAACATAGCCAGCCAGAGCATCGCCCATATTTCCGCTGGGCACGATAAACCGCAAAGGCCGCTCAGCGCCGAGCGCGGCCTGGGCCGTTGCATAATAGACCGACTGCGCGGCGATACGCGCCCAATTGATGGAGTTGACGCCCGACAGGCCAACCCTGGCGCTGAAATCCTTGTCGGCAAACATGGATTTAACAATGGACTGGCAATCGTCAAAATCCCCATCGAGCGCGAGATTATGCACGTTCTCGGCGCCCGTTGTTGTCATGAACAGGCGCTGGACGGGCGAGACACGCTCATGCGGGTGAAGAATGAACAGGTCGACATTGGTGGCGCCGGCAAAGGCTGCGGCGGCGGCCCCGCCTGTATCGCCGGAGGTTGCGCAGACAATACTCATGCGCTCGCCCCTTTCAGCAAGGACATGATCATAGATCTGGGCAATCACCTGCATCGCCACATCCTTGAAGGCGAGGGTCGGCCCGTGATGCAGCTCCATCACGAAACGGTTTGGACCATCCTGAAACAGCGGCGCGACGCTGTGATGAGCGAAACTCGCATAGGCTTTGGCGCAGAGCTGCCCGATAGTGGCCGCGTCAAGCGCATCGCCTGCAAAGGCGCACAGGATGCGGGTCGCTGCGCTGACATAGCTTTCATTCGCGCCGACCGGTGCAATCTGCGGCCAGGCGTCGGGCACGAATAGACCACCATCAGGCGCCAGACCGGCCAGGCAGGCCTCGACAAAGCTGACCGGCTGCGCACGTCCGCGGGTCGAAACATAATGCATAGACTAACTCCTGAAGCGCAGACGCCCGACTGAATGATGGAAAACGACGTAAACGCCAATCAGGCCGAACGCCATGCCCCACCATGTCAGCGCATAGCCAAAATGGCGCTGCGGCGGCAGTGGATCACGCTGCTCAAGATAGGCATAGGCATTCTTGGTCCGCCGGGCGCGGCTAAGGTCGGCCGCATTGCGCACCGTGACATCGATTGTTTCGACGACCGGAACCGGCGCGTCGGTCTCAACATCGAATTGCGCGATCATGGCATCGGCATCAAACGTGTACCAGGTCGCGTTGGCCGGGCGGTCGTCAGGCGCGAAACGCCCCGGCGCGACCGGGCGCACAAACACATTGGCAAGCCGTTCGAAACGCGGGGCGGCAATTTCATCGAGTGATAGCGGCACCGGATCGGGCCCGCCCGTCGCATCCCACAGGACCAGCGCCCACTGATCGCCGGAACTGAGACGCGCCGGCAGATAGCGCCGCCAGACCGGCTCACCATCCATGATGCCGTAGACCTGCTGAGCGGTGCCGCCAAGTTCGACAGCGATCTGCGCCTCAACCGTTGCCGCCGCCGCCTCGGCAACGCGCTGTTCGGGCAGCGCCATCTTGTGTTCGAAGCGCGCATATTGCCAGTTGCCGAGCCAAATGAGCAAGATCAGAGACGGCAGCGCAAACACCGTCAGAAGAGGCATGGGGCGAAACCGCATCAATCGTCTCCCGGCCCGTCAGCCCATTTGGCTTCCTCGGCGCGGTTCTTCCATTGCAGGGCAAACAGGGTCGCTTTGAACGGGCGCAGCAGCCACAATGCCAGCAGGAGAATAACCGGCGACCAGATCACCGCCTGCAGCCAGATTGGCGGGGCAAACGCGGCCTGAACCAGCAATACGGCGGGCGTGACCAGGATGGAGATCAGAAACATGACAAAGAAGGCCGGGCCGTCGCCGGCATCGGCACTCGAAAAGTCCGCCCCGCATACGGTGCAGCGCGAGGCGAGACCAAGATAAGTTTCAAAAACCGGGCCTTCTCCGCATTCCGGGCAGCGGCACTTTAGCCCTGCAACGAGCGGAGAGACCGGCTTGTCCATCGCATCAGTGGCCGAGGACGAGGTGCGGGATGACGTAGACGAAGGCAAAGAGGAACAGCCAGACGACATCGACGAAATGCCAATACCAGGCGGCAAACTCAAAGCCGAGATGCTTCTCCGCGGTAATATTGCCCGCATACATGCGCAGCAGACAGACCGCGAGGAAAATCGTCCCGATGATCACATGTGCGCCGTGGAACCCCGTCGCCATGAAGAAGGCTGAACCATAGAGCGTGCCATCGAACGTGAAGGCGGCGTGCGAATATTCCAGCGCCTGAAGCCCGGTAAAGATCACGCCAAGGACGATGGTCAAAAACAGCATCAGCTTGGCATTGCTCATATTGTTATGCTGCAGCGCGTGGTGGGCCGCGGTCACCGTTGTGCCCGACAACAGCAGGACCAGCGTATTCATCAGCGGCAAGTGAAAGGGATCAAACGTTTCGACGCCGACCGGTGGCCAGCTGGCAAAGCGCGAGAGACCATCGGCAAAGATTGGGTTCGTCGCATCATAGGTCGCCCCGACGCGAATATCGCTCCAGATGGCAAATTCAAAGAAACTCCAGAACCAGGCAGCAAAGAACATCACCTCAGAGGCAATGAACAGAATCATACCATAGCGCAGGCCGATCGAAACAACCGGTGTGTGATCGCCGGTGCGGCCTTCCTTGATGACCTCGCGCCACCACCCGATCATCACCCACAGGACCATCACGAAACCGGCGACCAGGATCCAGGGATATCCTTCCGGCAGACCAAACAGGCCCTTCATATAGGTCACGCCGCCAATCGCCATCGTGGTCACCGCGATCGAGCCGATCAGCGGCCAGGCGGATGGGTTGACGAGATGATAATCGTGTTTGACGTCTTCGGCCATGACTGCGGTCCCTTAAGACAAATGAATCTCTGCTCGCGCTTTTAGCCTGCTGTTCGCGCCGGCGGCAACACCTCAATTGAGAGATGCTGATTTCGCCGCACCCTGGAACTCATTGGTCTGAAAGAACGTATAGGACAGCGTGATGGTGCGCACATCGTTCATATTGCGCTCTTCGTCCAATCTCGGGTCAACGAAGAAAACAACGGGCAGCTTCTTGGATTCGCCAGCTTTGATCACGCGCTCTTCAAAGCAGAAACACTCTAACTTGCTGAAAAAGCGGCCTGTTTTGTGCGGCGTCACATTATAACTCGCAATCACGCTGATATCTTCAGACGAGGTATTTTCCACCTCATAGAAAGCCAGGCCATGTTCACCGAGCTGAATATCCACCGAGGTCTGCAAGGGGCGGAACAGAAGCGGCGCATTGGCGACATTCGCGTCGAAGCGAACATTCACGCCGCGCTCCAGCACTGCTTTCGGCCCTTCGGTCGCGGTCTGAGTCGTTCCGCCAAAGCCGGTCACGCGGCAAAACGTGTCATAGAGTGGCTTCGAAGCGAAGGCGAGACCGAGCATGAACAGTGCGGCGCCGGCCGATAGTATGAGAAGACGCAGATTACTCATGAGGCTGGCTCCGACAAAGGTGAGGCGCCCGTCTCCATACTGCCATCAAAATAGAAGCCGCCCTCGGGGCTGAGATCGGCGGTCTGCAGGCGCATTGTCGTTGTCACGCCGACCAGGATCACAAACACCAAAAGGGAAATGGCGAGCCAGACGTTTCGGTTCTTCTGGGCTGCAAGCTCTTCAGGCGTGCGCGGTTTGATCTCAAACTCACCCGTCATGCTATAACTCCACCGGCAGATAGAGACCGAAGCCATGCTCAGCCAGCAGGACGGCAAACAGACCAAACAGATACAGGATCGAGAAGCCGAACATGCCCATGGCCAGCTTGCGTTCAGCATCACCGGCGGTGGGCTCGCCGGCCTTGCTGCGCAAAACCCGCCAGGCAAAACCAAGGAAGACAAGCCCGAGGATCATCGCCGACACACCATAGGCCCAGCCGCCAAGCCCCGTCAGCACAGGCGCGAGGCCAACCGGCAGCATCAGCAGCGTATAGGCAAAGATCTGGAGACGCGTCGCCCGCGCGCCGCGTGTGACCGGCAGCATGGGAATGCCCGCCTTTTCGTATTCCTTATGTGCCACAAGGCTGAGCGCCCAGAAATGCGGCGGCGTCCAGAAAAAGATGATGGCAAACAGGAGCCAGGCATCCAGCGGCGCTGTTCCAGTGACCGCGGCCCAGCCAATCACGGGCGGAAAGGCACCGGCGGCGCCGCCGACCACGATGTTATGAGAGGTCCGCCGCTTGAGCACCATGGTGTAGAACCAGCCGTAATAGGCGATCGAGACCGCCAGCAGCCCGGCTGCAATGAAGTTCGAGGCCATCCACATCAGCAAGACCGCCACGCCCGACATGATGAGGCCGGTGGCAAGCGCTTCGTCTTTTGGCACGGCGCCGGACGGCACAGGGCGGGCGGCGGTGCGTGTCATCACCGCATCAATGTCGGCATCATACCACATGTTGATGGCGCCGGCCGCGCCGGACCCCAACGCCACCGCAAAAATGGATATCGCGGCAAGCACAGGATTGATCGGGGTGCCTGATATGCTGGAACCGGCCACAAGGCCAGACAGCGCCGTGAACACGACCAGAAGCATGATCCGCGGCTTGAGCAGCTCAATATAATCACGCGCCGTGCCTGGCCGGGCCTTGGCGGCGGTCTGTGAATGTGGAGCGGCGTGGGTCATGAATTTGATCCTGATGTGAAAGAAGCGGCCTTACGCATCCTGCGCGAAGGGCCGCCTCCTTCAATTTGCTCTTGGCGGCTTAGTGGCCGGGTTCATCCTTGACCACGGGCAGTTCGTTGAACTGGTGGAATGGCGGCGGTGAGGGCAATGACCATTCCAGCGTGGTTGCTCCCTCGCCCCATGGATTGGCCTCAGCCTTGCGACGGCGCAGCATGGCCTCAACCAGACCGACAAAGAACAGCGCGGTGGCAACCATGGTGATCGCATAACCGATCGATGACCAATAATGCCACAGGCTGAACGCGTCAGCATAATCGATATAGCGGCGCGGCATACCATTCAGGCCAAGGAAGTGCTGCGGGAAGAACAGGACGTTCGAACCGACAAACATGGTCCAGAAATGCAGATAGCCAATCGTCTTGTTATACTTCACGCCGAACATCTTCTCGAACCAGTAATACCAGCCCGCAAACAGGCCAAACACGGCGCCGAGCGAGAGCACATAGTGGAAGTGCGCAACCACGTAATAAGTGTCGTGCAACAGGTGGTCGATCCCGGCATTGGCCAGAACCACGCCCGTTACGCCGCCAACGGTGAAGAGGAAGATAAAGCCGATTGCCCAGACCATGGGCACCGAGAACTCAATCGACCCGCCCCACATGGTCGCGATCCAGGAGAAGATCTTGATCCCCGTGGGCACCGCAATCACCATGGTTGCGGCCACAAAATAAGCCTTCATATCGGATGGCATGCCGACGGTGTACATGTGGTGCGCCCACACGATGAAGCCGATCGCGCCAATCGAGACCATCGCATAGGCCATGCCGAGATAGCCGAAGATCGGCTTTTTCGAGAAGGTCGAGACGATGTGCGAGATGATGCCGAATGCTGGCAAGATCATGATGTAAACTTCAGGATGACCGAAGAACCAGAACAGATGCTGGAACATGATCGGGTCCCCGCCGCCTTCCGGGTTAAAGAATTGCGAGCCGAAATTGCGGTCAGTCAGCAGCATTGTCAGCGCGCCGGCCAGAACGGGCAGCGCCAGCAGCAGCAAAACGGCTGTGACCAGCATGGACCAGACAAAGAGCGGCATCTTATGCAGCGTCATGCCCGGTGCGCGCATATTCAGGATGGTCACGATGAAGTTGATGGCGCCGAGAATGGACGCGATACCGGCCGTGTGCAGCGACAGGATCAGAAGATCCATGGCTGGCCCAGGGTGGCCCTTCAGACTGGACAGAGGCGGATAGAGCACCCAGCCGCCGCCAAAGCCGTTTCCACCGGCGCCGCCTGGTACCATCATAGAGAGAACCGCGAGGGCGAAGGCTGCAACGGTGAGCCAGAAAGAGATATTGTTCATCCGCGGGAAGGCCATGTCAGGCGCCCCGATCATCAGCGGCACGAACCAGTTGCCGAACCCGCCAATCAGCGCCGGCATCACCATGAAGAAGATCATAATCAGGCCGTGATAGGTGATCACGACATTGTAGAATTGTTTGGCTGCTTCGATGGCCTGGTCGCCCGCAGGCGCGCCAAAGAACTGCATAATGTGCATAAGCGGGCCGATGCCTGGCTCGGCCAATTCCCA
>JBCCMX010000061.1:0-11699 GCA_039026135.1 Pseudomonadota bacterium
CGTGCGGGGATGATCCGCCAGAACGGGGCGGGCATCTATACCTGGTTGCCGCTTGGGCTTCGCGTGCTGAAAAAGATCGAGCAGATCGTGCGCGAGGAGATGGATCGGGCCGGGGCTGTCGAGCTGTTAATGCCGACGCTGCAGCAGGCTGATCTGTGGCGGGAGTCAGGGCGTTATGACGATTATGGCGCCGAGATGCTGCGCATTACCGACCGTCATGAACGCGACATGCTGTATGGGCCGACCAATGAAGAGCTGATCACGGATGTGTTTCGCTCTTATGTGAAGAGCTATAAACAGCTGCCGCTCAATCTCTATCATCAGCAGTGGAAGTTTCGCGATGAAATCCGCCCACGTTTCGGCGTGATGCGCGGGCGCGAGTTTCTGATGAAGGACGCCTATTCATTCGACCTCGACGCCGAAAGCGCTCGCAAAAGCTACTACAAAATGTTCTGTGCTTATCTGAACACGTTTGATCGTCTGGGGCTGAAGGCGATCCCGATGCGCGCCGATACCGGCCCGATTGGCGGCGATCTCAGCCATGAGTTTATTGTCCTGGCCGAGACGGGTGAGAGCGAGGTATTTTGCGATCAGGCGCTGATCGATATGGCTCCGCCTGGACGCGGTCTTGATTTTGATGCCGACCTGAGGGCGCATGTCGAGCAACGCACGCAATATTATGCGGCGACAAAAGAGATGCATGATCCGGCCGCCTTTGGCGCCATTCCAGAAGATCGCCAGGTCTCTGCCCGCGGCATTGAGGTCGGCCATATTTTTAGCTTCGGCACCAAGTATTCAGAGCCGATGGGGGCGACGGTGCAAAATAGCGATGGCGAGATCGTGCCGGTGCATATGGGGTCTTACGGGATCGGGGTATCCCGGCTGGTTGGCGGCATTGTCGAAGCCAGCCATGATGAGAATGGCATTATCTGGCCGCGCAGCGTGGCCCCGTTCGAGGCGGGGGTCATTTCGATGAAACCCGATGATGAGGCTGTCGCGGGTGTAGCCGATGCGGCTTATGCGAAATTGACCCAGGCTGGCCTTGAAGTGCTTTATGATGAAACCGCCGAGCGGGCAGGGCCTAAATTTGGCCGCATGGAGCTGATCGGATTGCCCTGGCAGGTCACGATTGGCCCGCGCGGTGTGAAGGAAGGCAAAGTGGAACTGAAACGACGCGCCAGCGGCGAGAAGGAAGACGTGTCTTTGGATGATGCGATTTCCAGGATTGTTGCCGGCTAACATGGCGGGAGCAACGCCTTTCGGGGAGGTCGAGCGAACCCTGGCCTGGCGCTATTTGCGGGCCAAGCGGGCGCATGGCGGGGTTTCTTTGATCTCGATCATTTCCTTTGTCGGCATTATGCTGGCCGTGACCGCATTGATCGTCATCATGTCGGTGATGAGCGGCTTTCGCTCCACACTGTTGAACGCGCTGCTCGGCGGGCAGGGGCATGTGTTTGTTCAGACGATGGATGCACCGGAAGCCGAGGTCGACTTGCTGTCGAACAGAATTCTGGCGCTTGATGATGTCGTCAGCGTTTCTCCGGCGATCGAGCAGCAGGTGCTCGCCACCAGTGATTATGGCCGCACCGGCGCCCTGGTGCGCGGGGTGCGCAGCGATGATCTTGATCATCTGCCCTTTATCCCGGGCGGGGCCATTGCAGCGCAGGCCACCGGCTTCGGGGAGGGGCGAAGCGGCGGTGATACGATTTTCGTCGGGGCGTTCCTCGCCGCAGATCTTGGTGTGCGGCGAGGCGATCGGATCACACTGATCGCCCCGGACGGTATTCAGGGGCCGTTTGGTACATCGCCGCGCAAGAAGTCTTATCTGATCGGCGATATTTTCCAGACCGGCAGCGTGGAGCTCGACCAGCTCTATATCCTGATGCCGATGGTCCAGGCTCAGCTCTATTTCAACAAAAAGGGGCAATACGACTTTCTCGATATTCGCGTTGAAGACCCCATGGCGATCAGCCCGGCGCGCAAATCTGTCGAAGCGGTGACCGGATTTGGCTATATTGTTGACGACTGGCAGCGCAAACGCGCCAGCTATCTTGGCGCGCTGAACACCGAGCGCGGTATGATGCGCGTGATCATGTTGATCCTGATCACGATTACGGCGCTCAATATTATTACCGGCGTTGTGATGCTGGTGAAGAACAAGACCCGCGACATTGCGATCCTGCGCACCATCGGCACATCGCGCGGATCGGTGATGCGCGTTTTCATCATGGTGGGCGCTGTGCTTGGCCTGCTCGGCGCGCTGATCGGTCTCGCGCTCGGCGTCACCATTGTGGAGAATATCGGTGCCATTGAAGATGGTCTGCGCCAGATCGGGATCGAAATTTTTCCGCCAGATGTGTATGGCCTTGATGGCCTGCCGGCCGAGCTTGATTGGCGCGAGGCGATTTTCACCACGCTCTGGGCGATGAGCATGTCTGTCCTGGTTACGATTTGGCCGGCCTGGTCGGCCGCGCGGCTCGACCCGGTTGACGCATTGAGGTTCGAGTAATGAGCGCTGTACTTGAATTGCAGGACATTGTTCGCGAGTACCGCTCGGAAGCTGGCCGCCTTCGTGTTCTGGATGGCGCCGACCTTACACTCAATGCTGGCGAGTTGGTCGGCCTAGTCGGCCCGTCCGGATCAGGCAAATCGACCCTGTTGCACACGGCTGGCCTGCTGGAAAAACCTGAAAGTGGTCTGGTCCTCCTTGAAGGCGAGGATTGTATGAAACTTGGCGATACAGGCCGCACGCGCCTTCGCCGCGAAAAGCTCGGCTTTGTCTATCAGTTCCACCATTTATTGCCGGAGTTTGACGCGCGCGATAATATCGCCATGCCGCTCATGGTGGGTGGTCTCAAACGGAAAGAGGCGCGCAAGAAGGCCGAGGCGCTATTGGTGGATATGGGCCTTGCCGAGCGGATGCGCCATCAGCCTGGCCAGCTGTCGGGCGGCGAACAACAGCGCGTGGCGATCGCGCGGGCGCTTTCGAATGATCCGCGGCTTGTCATTGCCGACGAGCCGACTGGTAATCTTGATCCGTCAACCACCGACCGGGTGTTTGCCAGCCTGATTCGCATGGCGAGAAGCGAAGGCGCCGCCGTGTTGGTGGCGACCCACAATATGGGCCTCACGCAACACATGGACCGCGTGCTGACGCTGCAAGACGGGAAACTCACAGACTTTCGCGGCTAGGCCAAATGTTCCGCTTTTGTTCTAGAGGGCTTTCTGTTACAGAGGGTCGGTGAAGCAGGAGCGTTGCGATTGTGTCTGACAAAGGCGTGAAGTCCCCTTTTGTCCATCTGGCTGTACGGACCAGTTTTTCCCTGCTGGAAAGCATGGTCACAACCAAGGCGCTGACCAGCTGGTGTGTTGATCAGGCGATGCCGGCCGTGGCGGTGACGGATCGCAACAATCTGTTTGGCGCACTTGAGCTATCAGAGAGCCTCGCCGCGGCCGGCGTGCAGCCGATTATGGCGTGTTGTTTCGATGTGACGGATGGCGCGCCGCAGGAGACCATATCGCGCCTTACGCTCTATGCGCAGAATGAGACCGGCTATCGCCGCCTGATGGCGCTATCATCCTTTGCCTATCTTGATGCTGATGACGGCGTCCCGCGTATTCATGCCCGCTATCTAGAGGAGAAGACAGATGGGTTGATTGTCCTGACGGGCGGGGTGTTTGGGCGGTGTGGGCAGTATTTATTGCGTGGGCGAGAGGACGAGGCGCGCGACGTTCTGGAGCGGCTTTCGGCGCAGTTTCCGGGCCGCTGTTATGTTGAGCTGACCCGTCATGGGACGCCGGAAGAGCGGGTCTGTGAGCCGGGATTTCTTGAGCTGGCCTACCGGTTGGGTCTGCCGATTGTGGCGACACATGATGCGCGTTTTCTATCCGCAGAAGATGCTAGCGCGCATGATGCCATGATGTGTATCGCCAACGGTGCTTATCTCGGTCAGGATGACCGGCCACAGGTCGCGCCGGGCCAGTATCTGAAGACAGCAGGCGAAATGGCCGCGCTGTTTGCCGATTTGCCCGAAGCGCTCGCGGCTACGGCTGAGATCGCACGGCGCTGCGCTGTACGGGCGCGCAAACATGATCCGATCTTGCCGAGCTTCGGTGATGGGTCGCGCTCTGAGATTGAAGAATTGCGCGTGCAGGCGAAAGCAGGTCTGGAAGCGCGGCTGGCTGCGGCACCGCAGCTTTATGCTCCCCGCGAGACCTATTTTGAGCGCCTCGACTATGAGCTCGGCATTATCGAGGGCATGGGGTTTCCTGGTTATTTTCTGATCGTGGCCGATTTTATCAAATGGGCGAAGGATCAGAAGATCCCGGTTGGGCCCGGCCGCGGGTCGGGCGCCGGTTCGCTGGTTGCCTGGGTCCTGACCATTACGGATCTTGATCCGCTGCGGTTCGACTTGCTGTTCGAGCGGTTTTTGAACCCGGAACGGGTATCGATGCCTGATTTCGATATTGATTTCTGTCAGGAACGCCGCGGCGAGGTGATCCGCTATGTGCGCGACAAATACGGCGCTGACAGTGTTGCCATGATCATTACGTTCGGGACGCTGCAGGCCAAAGCTGTGGTGCGCGATGTCGGCCGTGTCATGCAGATGCCTTATGGTCAGGTCGACCGGCTTGCCAAGCTGATCCCGTTCAATCCGGCCAAGCCGCCAAAGCTCTCTGAGGCTATTGAAGACGAGCCGAAGTTTGACGAAGAGATCGAAAAGGATGACCGGGTTCGCGAGCTTCTGGATACCGCGCTGTCGCTTGAAGGCATGTATCGCAATGCCGGAACGCATGCTGCTGGTGTTGTCATCGGCGACCGCCCGCTGACCGAGCTAGTGCCCCTGTTTAACGACCCGCGGTCAGACCTGCCGGCGACGCAGTTCAATATGAAATGGGCCGAAGCGGGCGGACTGGTCAAATTTGATTTTCTGGGGCTCAAAACGCTGACCGTGATTGATCGGGCCTTGCGATTTATCCGCCGCGATGGCCAGGATGTGGGGCCGGAATGGGACAGTCTGGACGATGCAGATACTTACGCGCTGATGGCCTCGGGGCACACATTGGGCGTGTTCCAGCTTGAGGGGCAGGGCATGCGCGACACGCTGCGCAAGGTTCGCCCTGGCAATATTGAGGACGTTATCGCGATCATTTCGCTCTATCGGCCGGGCCCGATGGACAATATTCCAGTTTATGTTGCCGGCAAGGATGATCCAAACACGGTGCGCTATCAGCATCCTGATCTTCAGCCGATCCTTGAGGCGACCTATGGCGTGCCGGTCTATCAGGAACAGGTGATGCGAATGGCGCAGGAAATAGCCGGCTATTCGCTCGGAGAAGCTGACCTTCTGCGCCGCGCCATGGGTAAGAAAAAGCTTGAGGAGATGGTCGCCCAGCGCAAGCGTTTCATCGATGGGGCGGCGGAACGCAAAGGGATCGAGGCGCCGCTTGCGAACGAGATTTTCGATACGATGGAGAAGTTTGCCGGCTATGGCTTCAACAAGTCACACGCGGCAGCCTATGCGCTGATTGGCTATCAGACAGCTTATCTTAAACAGCATTTTCCGGTCGCGTTTCTGGCCGCGTCCATGAGCCTTGATCTGCACAATACCGATAAATTGGCGGCGTTTTTTCAGGAGGCGAAACGTCTGTCTATTCCCGTCATTGCGCCGGATGTGAATGCCTCGACGGCGGATTTTGACACGCGGGACGGCGCGATTACCTATGCGCTGGGCGCGCTGAAAGGCGTTGGCCTGGAGGCGATGCGTCATTTGCAAAGCGAGCGCGGCCAAGGCGGTGAATTTGACGATCTGCATGACCTTGCTGACCGTATCGATCCGCGGCAGGTCAACAAGAAATGTCTGGAACAGTTGGCGCGGGCCGGCGCGTTCGATGCCCTGGAAACAAATCGCGCAGCGGCGATGGCGGCGGCGCCGATCCTGGCGGCGGCGAGCGCGGCCTCGGCTGAAGACCGGGCTGGCGGGCAGGGCGGACTGTTTGGTGATGCTGAACCGGCGATGCGCGCAGCGCTTCCGCGGGCGCCCGCCTGGAACATGCAGGACAAGCTCGACCATGAGTTCGCCGCCATTGGGTTTTACTTTAGCGGGCATCCGCTGGACGATGTATTGACGGGGCTGGAGCCGGGCCGGGTGACGCTGGCGATGAATATCGCCGATGTGGCCGAGGATGGAAAACCTGTAGAGCTGATCGGTGTGGTCCGCCAAAAGCAGGAAAAGCCAGCCCGCAATGGCGGCAAGTTTGCGTTTCTCACCCTGTCGGACCCGACCGGCGAGATCGAGTTGATGGTGATGCCGGAACTGTTGATGGATGTACGCGATCAGCTCGAGCCGGGAAACGCGGTATCGATCCTGGCGGAAGTTCGCCGGCGGGATGAGGAAATCCGGCTGTTGGCGCGCCGCGTTCTGCCGATTGAAACCGCCCGCATCGGCATCAAGGCGGCGGCCCTAACGGTGCGGCTTGAGAAGGACGCAGATTTGTCGGGCCTTGCCGCGATAGCCGATCGTCTGAAAAGCGCACCGGGACCGGACCGCGGCGCGATTTTTGTCTCTCTGCCGACTGAAGATGGACGCCTTGTCACGCTGCGTCTGCCTGACAATTATGCGACCGGGCTTGAGGCGCTGCGTGCCCTGAAAATGGCGCCGGGCGTTGTTCAGGTTGAGCCCATGGCGGCGTGATTTCGGCGCGGACAAAACGGGCTGATCGGCCATGTTGCATAAGGGGATTGCGGGCGCCGAGAAAGCCTGTATAAGCCCGCCATCAACCCCCGATGCGCGGACTTTCCGGTGTCGGTTTCTCACCTGAGAGCCGATCATGTTCGTGCCGGTCAACCGGATGAGGAAAATTAAGATGGCTTTGCCTGAATTTACGATGCGTCAGCTGCTCGAAGCTGGCGTGCACTTTGGTCACCAAACACACCGCTGGAACCCCAAGATGAAGCCGTTTATCTATGGCTCGCGGTCCGGTATCCATATTCTTGACCTGTCCAAATCTGTTCCGCTGCTGCACCAGGCGCTGGTGAAAGTGCGCGATACGGTTGCCAAGGGCGGGCGTGTTTTGTTTGTCGGCACCAAGCGCCAGGCGTCTCAGCCGATTGCCGAGGCCGCGCAGCGCTGCGCGCAGTATTATATGAACCATCGCTGGCTCGGCGGCACATTGACCAATTGGTCGACCGTTTCGAAGTCAATCAAGCGTCTGCGCGATCTTGAAGCGATCCTGGAGGACAAGGACCAGTCTGGCTTGACCAAGAAAGAGCTGCTGAACCTGGAGCGTGAGCGCACCAAGCTGGACCAGGCGCTCGGCGGCATCGCCAATATGGGCGGCTTGCCCGACCTTATTTTTGTGATCGACACTAACAAAGAAGCGATTGCCATCAAGGAAGCCCGTAAGCTCGGCATTCCGGTGGTGGCGGTCGTCGACACCAATTGCGATCCGGATGCGGCCGACTTGCCTTTCCCTGGCAATGATGATGCGGCGCGGGCGATATCGCTCTACTGCAATCTCGTCGCTGACGCTGTTCTCGATGGCCTTGCCGAATCGAGCATGGATCTTGGCATCGACCTTGGCGAGTCGGATGATGTCGACGCGCTGGCAGAGATGGACGTTGCGGCCGTTGACGCGGCCGGCGAAGATGCTGCGCCTGCTGATGCGGACGCACAAGAAAGCACCGAAGCTTAAACACGAACCTGTTTCAGAAGAAGGAACAACACGATGGCTCAGATCACGGCTGCCCTCGTCAAAGGTCTGCGTGACCGCACTGGCGCTGGTATGATGGATGCGAAAAAGGCCCTGGTCGAAAGTGATGGCGACATGGAAGCGGCCGTCGACTGGCTTCGCGCCAAAGGCTTGTCGAAAGCGGCCAAGAAATCCGGTCGCACGGCAGCTGATGGCCTGGTGGCGGCGCGTGTCGCCGAGGATGGCAAGTCCGGTGTTCTGATTGAACTGAATGCCGAGACCGATTTCGTTGCGCGCAACGAAACCTTCCAGACGGCTTTGAACGACATTGCCGCTGTTGCACTGACAACAGATGGCAGCACTGACGCGGTCGGCGCTGCGCCATCGCCAGATGGCGAGGGCGCTGTTAGCGACATGATTACCCGTCTCGTTGCGACAATTGGCGAGAACATGACGCTGCGCCGTTCGGTTAAGCTCGCCGCAGACAGTGTCGCGACTTACATACATAGCGCCGAAGCGCCAGGCATGGGCAAGATCGGTGTTCTGGTTGGCCTCAACGGTGCGGGCGATCTAGAAGAGGCCGGCCGCAAGGTTGCGATGCATGTCGCGGCGACGGCTCCAGCGTCTGCAACGGTTGCCGACCTTGATCAGACCCTGGTCGAACGCGAGCGCCAGATTCTGACCGAGCAGGCCGAACAGAGCGGCAAGCCGGCCAACGTAATCGAGAAGATGATCGAGGGCCGGATCAAGAAGTTCTATAAGGAAGTTGTTCTGGTTGAGCAGCCCTTTGTTATGAACCCGGACCAGACAGTTGGCCAGTTCCTCAGCGAAGCGAATGCCGAGCTTGCCGGCTTCAAGCTGTTCAAGCTTGGTGATGGCATTGAGAAAGAAGAGGATGATTTCGCCGCTGAAGTTGCGTCCATGACAGGCAACTAGTCAGTCGAATCAGACCAATTTCCCGGCCACCCATGACAGGTGGCCGGGAATCTTTTATGTGCTGGTCGGATATAGGGGAGAAGGACGCGCTATGCCCGCAGATAGTGATAATGCCGATAGTCTAAAATATGGACGCGTTCTTCTGAAAATATCCGGTGAGGCCCTGATGGGGCCTTCCGATTATGGCATCCACATGCCGACCTGTTTGAAGTTTGCTGAAGAGATTGCTGCGGCGCGGGCCGCCGGCGCTGAGATCTGTCTAGTGATAGGCGGCGGGAACATCTTTCGCGGCTTGGCCGGTGCGGCCACCGGCATGGAGCGTTCGCAGGCAGATTCCATGGGCATGCTGGCTACCATCATGAATGCGTTGGCGATGCAAAGCGCGCTTGAAAGCATTGATGTGCAGACCCGCGTTCAGTCGGGTATTCGGATGGATGAGGTGTGTGAGCCCTTTATTCGCCGCCGCGCCATCCGGCATATGGAAAAGGGCCGGGTGGTGATTTTTGCCGCCGGTACGGGCAATCCCTATTTCACCACCGATACGGGCGCTGCGCTTCGCGCCGCCGAGATGCATTGTGAAGCGATGCTGAAGGGCACGCAGGTCGATGGTGTTTACTCTGCCGATCCGAAGACAGACCCGACCGCGACGCGTTATGACACGCTGACCTATCAGGACATGTTGGAGAAGAATTTCAAGGTGATGGACGCGGCTGCTGTAACATTGATGCGCGACACCAATATCCCTATTGTCGTTTTTTCCTTGCACAAAAAGGGCGCATTGCAGGATGTATTGGCCGGAAAAGGGCCGTGTACGGTGATTTCCGGCAGTTGAGGGTCAGCACATGAGTTATGATGAGAAAGATATTGAGCGCCGGATGGAAGGCGCTATTACAGCGCTCCAGACCGAGCTTGTCGGTCTGAGGACAGGGCGCGCTTCGGTCAATCTGCTCGATACGGTTATGGTTGAGGCCTATGGGGCCAAAATGCCGATGAGCCAGGTCGGCTCGGTCACGGTGATGGATGCCCGCATGCTCGCCGTGAACATCTGGGACAAGACTGTGGTCGGCGCAGCCGATAAGGCCATTCGCGAGGCGGGGCTTGGCCTCAACCCGGTTGTTGATGGTCAGAACCTGCGCATCCCGATCCCGCCGCTGAACGAAGAGCGCCGGTTGGAGCTGACCAAGGTGGCGGGCAAGTATGCTGAGGCGGGCCGTGTGGCGGTGCGCAATGTCCGCCGCGATGGCATGGATTTGCTGAAGAAAATGGAAAAAGACGGCGAGATCAGCGAAGATGAGCTGCGCGGTCTGTCCGACGACGTTCAAAAGCTGACCGACACCTATGTCAAAAAGGTTGATGAGGTGCTGAAGTCCAAAGAAGCGGAGATCATGCAGGTTTGACCTCACCGGCGCCGACATCCCAGCCAGGGGCCGGCGAGCCAGTTCAGGCCCCGCCGCACATTGCGATTATCATGGACGGCAATGGACGCTGGGCCAAGGCGCGCGGCTTTCCGCGTTCTGTCGGGCATGAACGCGGGGTTGAGGCGCTGCGAAAGACAGTCGAGGCCGCCCAGCAGCTCGGCCTGAAGTACATGACCGTCTACTCGTTTTCGACTGAAAACTGGCGCCGGCCCGTTTCTGAGGTGAATGCGCTTTTTGGTTTGTTGAAGTCGTATGTCCGGCGCGATCTCGACCGCCTGGCCCGAGAGGGCGTACGGGTTCGCATTTTGGGTACGCGTGTTGGTTTGCCCGAAGATATTCTTGAACTTGTTGAGGCCGCTGAAGATCGCACACGCGACAATAGTCAGTTCAACCTGTGCATTGCATTCAATTATGGCGGGCGCGAAGAGATTGTCCGCGCCGCGCGAAAGGCGGCGGAGGCGGCGCGCGCCGGCACCCTGAATATCGACACGATGAGTGAAGCTGATTTTTCCGGCCTTTTGGATACGGCGGGCATTCCTGACCCGGACATTGTGATCAGAACGAGCGGTGAGTCGCGCCTCAGTAATTTCCTCATCTGGCAAGCGGCCTATTCGGAAATCATACTGATGGATGTGTTGTGGCCGGACTTTCGCGGTGAGCATCTGCGTAAGGCCATCGAGATCTATCAGGGCCGCGAGCGCCGCTATGGCGGCCTGGCGTCGGGTGCGGTCTGAGACAATGGTAGACGCGCCAACCGCCTCGCCGCAGCGCAATGAATTGGCGCTGCGTCTGGTCTCGGCGGCGGTGCTGATCCCCTTTGGTCTATATGTTGTGTGGTCTGGTGGGGTCTATTTGGCGGCGGGGTGCGCGCTGTTTGCAGCATTGATGGCCTATGAATGGGTGCGTATGAGCGCCTCGCCCCTGATGAATGTGATGGTGCCGCTGGCGATTATTCCGCCGCTTGTTGCCGGTATCATTGGCGCGCCGGCCGGCGCTGTTGCCTTGATCGCCTGTGCTCTGTCTGCAGGCGGTATGCACCCGCTGGCGCGCGAGCGCTTAATGTCCGGATTTGCAATCCTCTACACGTCAGGCATGCCACTCGCGCTGTTTGCCCTGCGCGATGGCCCGTGGGATGGTGCGGCGGCCGCACTTATCTTTATGGCCATTGTCTGGGCGTCAGATTCGGCGGCATACTTTGCCGGACGCGGGTTCGGTGGCCCGTCCCTCTCATCTGACTCGCCATCAAAGACCTGGAGCGGCGCGGTAGGCGCCATTTTATGCAGCGTCATGTGCGGTGTGATCGCTGCGCGAATTACGGGCGGCGATGTGCTGGCCTGGGCGCTGACCGGCGGTTTGATCTCGGCCGGCGCACAATGGGGCGATCTGTTTGAAAGCTCCCTGAAGCGCCGCTTTGGTGTGAAAGACGCCAGCGGTCTGGTGCCCGGGCATGGCGGTATCCTCGACCGGGTTGATGGTCTTGGCATGGTCTGCGTGATGACCGCGCTGATATTCTATGCTTCGCCTTTTGTCGTCGGCATTCTAGGGTTGGCGCTATGAGCCAAGCACGTCGCCTCTCCATTATCGGGTCGACAGGGTCGATTGGTCAGTCGGCGCTTTCCGTGATTGAGCATGCCAATGCGCAGGCCGACGACC
>JBCCMX010000062.1:0-11669 GCA_039026135.1 Pseudomonadota bacterium
CAGCCCGCGCCCAAGCCCGGCGCGCTGGCAAGCCGGATCAACACAAACGG
This sequence comes from Pseudomonadota bacterium, assembly GCA_039026135.1. GTDB lineage: Bacteria > Pseudomonadota > Alphaproteobacteria > Caulobacterales > Hyphomonadaceae > Henriciella. Next base: position 51 of record JBCCMX010000062.1, read on the forward strand.
TCAGCAGATCGGCCTCCATCTCCGTGACCTGTAGAACCATCAGACCCTGAACCGCGGAAGCTGAATTCGCCGTGTAAACCCAGCTTGTCTCAAGTGCGAGCAGCGCGGTGAAAGCGGCCGTATCCCAGGCCTCCGCCGGCGGAAAGGCCCGGCTGTGCAGCGCTGACAAGGCCGCCGCCGCGTCAGGGCCCGCACGCCGAATTGCGCTCACGGGCGCGCCCCGCCAGGCAAGGCCGCATCGGGCGCACGGGCATAGTTCGGCCGTGGCAGATGCAGCGCCGGATCAAAGCGTTGGGCAAGACGACCAGCCCGCTCAGCCGATGGCGCGGCCGGGGTGATAACAAGGTCGCCAAGCGCATCAGCAAGCGCCTGGCCATCGCCATAGACCCGCCGCGGATGGGCGCGGAGCTCATCGGCAAGATCCCCAAGCGCGATCTCTTCGGCTGCGCCGGTTGCCGCGCCTGAGCGAAACCGCTGCGCCCAATACGTAATGCCCGGCGGGCGTCGCTGCGCCGGCAGAATGACGATGGCCGAGCCTTGGGTTCCGGCCGGCAGAGCAGCCTCCAGACTGGTCACCCCGACGCAATCTGCAGGCGTGGCCAGCGCCAGGCCGCGCGCAAAGGCCAGTCCGACCCGTATCCCGGTAAAGCTGCCTGGGCCGGTCACAATACCGATCCGGTCAAGTTGCCCGAGGGCAATCCCCGCCGCAGCGCATGTTTCAGAGACCAGACCGGCAAGCCGGGCATCCTGCCCACGCTGCATGTCCTCGCGCCGTGCCGCAAGGCAGCGCTCATCCTGCAAGACAGCCACGTCACAGGCCGGGCCGGACGTATCGAGACCGAGACTGAGCAAGCCTGCGTCCCTAGAGCACGCGGCAGGCGTCTTCGAAGCTCAAACGCGGGCTGCGATCAAAAACGCTTTCGGGGTCGCCATGGCCAATATTGCAGACCCAGTTCGACCGCCATGCCGCTTCGCCGGTTCCCTCGGCAAAGAACTCAGCATCCACGCCCGCATTATTGAACCCCGACATGGGTCCACAATCGAGACCAAGCGCGCGGGCCGCAAGCATCAAATAGGCGCCAGACAGCGTGCCATTGCGAAACGCTGTTATCTCACGCACCGCCGGATCGCCGAACAAGTCCTTCGCCCCCGGATTATGGGGGAAAAGCTCGGGGATCTTATCTGGAAAATTCATGTCGTGGGCGATGATTGCGACCCATGGCGCCGTCATCGTCTTCTCAACATTTTGCGGCATGAGATGCGGGCGCAGTCTGTCCTTGGCTGCATCAGAACGCAGAAACACGAAGCGCGCTGGCGAGCAGTTCGCGCTAGTCATGCCCATCTTAGTCAGATCATAGACAGCGCGAATAAGGGTTTCGGGCACCTCAGTGTCGCGCCAGGCATTATAGGAGCGGCCCTGCCGCCAGATCTGATCGAGGGCATAATCGTTGACGGGGTTTTTCATGCGCGGCGTCCTTCAAGCTGTTGCGATACAAGCCTAAAGCACACTTTGCTTCGAGATGAAAAGGGACGACTATCTACAGGCTGAAGCAGCCCGATCAATTGCGGACGACGATCCAGAGAGCGAGAAATGGTAGGTCACGCGCGTGTTTCGCGCCGAGGTCGCCTCAACCCGCAGCTCGCGGCCCTTTTTCAAAGCGCGCACCAATTGCGGATCATCGGCATCTGAGCTGAATGCCTCGGACCCAACCCCAAACAAAGACCAGGAACTTCGGCCAATATTGGCCTTACCCGGCAGGTCGGCGCGCAGGTCATAGCCCACTTTCAGGCTCGGCTGGTTTCGCGCCTTTCCCGAGCGCCAATTCGACACATAGAACCAGACATCACCATGATCGGCTGAACGTGGCGCAAGATCGGTGGCTTTTGTCGCGGCATAGCACAGCGTCTCACCGCCGACCGTCTGGGTGAACACGCTCCAATTCTTGAATTTGGCAATGGCGGTGGGGGCGGCATGCGCCGAGGCGCCACCCAGCCCGATGGCCAACAGGATCAAGACACCGATTTTGTTTCGCATGGCCTGTCTCCAACAAGAACTGGCTTTGATTTGGACCGACAGTCTTGTGGAATAGGGTTAAGGCCGAAATAAGACGCCAATATTGCAGTCACATTCATGGCCTGAATCACGAAAGGGCTTGCATTCGGGCGGGTAAAAGGCTGAATAAAGTTTTTGTTCTGGAGCGAAGTTTGTCGCTTAACTATCAGTCAAACGCCGTCGACGAACGTTCGCGCCTTGCTGACTGTTTGCAGCAAGTCGCCGAAGCGCAATCGCGCCCGGCCTTTGCGGAGTTATTTGCGTTTTTCGCGCCCCGCCTGAAGAGCTATCTGATGCGGCTTGGCAGCGATGCGAACACCGCCGAAGAAGTGATGCAGGACGTTATGCTGACCGTCTGGCGCAAAGCCGAGCAATATGATCGTCGTCAGGCGACCGTTTCAACCTGGATTTTTCGGATCGCCCGCAACCGCCGCATTGATGTGCTGCGCCGCACGAACAAGCCAGAACTCGATCCAGAAGATGGACTGTTGCACCCCGCCGAGACTGAACAGCCGGACATCACGGTGAACCGCGCGCAGATGGAAGTGGTGGTCCGCCGCGAGCTTGAAGCCTTGCCAGAAGAACAATTGGTGCTACTGAAAGCCGCTTTCTATGAGGGCCTCTCGCATGCACAGATTGCCGACAAGTTCGACCTGCCGCTTGGCACGGTGAAATCGCGTATTCGGCTGGCTTTCAAGCGATTGAAGGGGCAGATTGATGTCGATTAGGTCGCGATATTTGATGAAAAACCCAGTCTTTTGCTTGACGCTAACTCTATTGGATCAATATCCGGGTCAAAGCGCCAAGTGCGTATCGGAGTTATGTTTGTAATGGTCAAAGCGCATCTATCTGGGTCGGGCGAGATTTATAGCCTGTATGCAGCCGGTCAGCTTGACCCGGCCTTCTGTCTATTGCTTGAGACGCAGGCCGCGCTGAACCCGGCCGCAGCGCGCAAAATGGCAACAGCCGAACTCCTGTCGGGCATCTTCCTTGAGGCCGAGAACGAAGCGCCTTTGTCAGACGGTGCCTTGCAGTCGGCTTTTGACCGTATCGATGCGCTGGACGCGGGCGAAACGCTTGTGCGCGCGGCCGCCAACAGCGCCCATGAGGCCATTGAGGAAGTTCTGGCGCTGCCAGACCCGCTGCGCGAAACCGTCCTGAAATCGAGCGAATCGGCGGACTGGCAGCCGCTGGCGCGCGGTGTGCGCCGGCTGGCGCTTGACGTCAACAGCGCCGCCGAGGTTGAGCTTTACCGGATTGAGGCCGGACAGAAACTGCCGCGACACAGCCATCGCTCTGGCGAGCTGACCCTTGTCGTTGCGGGCGGATATACAGATGAAACCGGCCAATTCGGCCCCGGCGAACTGTCCGTAAAAGGCCCGGATGATACCCACCAGCCGGTTGCGGACATGGATGGGGTGTGTTTCGCCCTCGCGGTGCGCGAAGACGGCCTGCAGTTCACAGGATGGCTCGGCGCGCTGCAACGCGTGCTCGGCCAGTAACCTATTTCACAATCTCAAATCGGCGCGATTCGAACACGCTGAGGACGTGTTTGAGATCACGCCCGCGCTTCAGAACCTGTCCCTGGCCGCCGGTCACCGCGTAGGCGCCCTGTGCCTGCGCCAGGGCGGGGGTCTTGATCACCCGCCAGGTCGGCTGTTCGGCGTGCCGGCGATAAATCGCAAAGACAGCCTCGTTCTTGTACATGCCAATGCCATAATCCTTGGCCTGTCCGGCCATAACGAGGCGCCCGTAAATATCCAGGATCTGCGAGAGTTCGCGGCGGTGAAACGTTGTCTTGTGCGGCTGCGACTGTGATTTCAGCGGTGTAACACTTCCCATCGCGCGTTTCGAAACTCCGCATAACCGTGCAAATGACGCATTTTTAATGGCGATTACGGCACGAATGCCGCATTTGCGCCTTGCCCGCGACACCAATTACGATCACCTTGCAATGGTCGGGCGGCGGAGTCTAGCAGTCAATCCGGACCCATCAGCCCCCCCAGCCCCCCGGGGAGACTGTTTCTGTCGCTCGACACTTTCATCCAGCCAAATGCAAGAGCGCCCCGCGCGATGACCTATGGCGACGCGTTCAGCGCCGCGCCTCAACTCGTATCTGGTCAGCGTTTGCGAAGACCGTTAGGCAGTCGGGTGTGAGAGATAGAGACGCAGACACATGCTCCAACTCGATGGCCTGACCAAGTCGTTCAAAGCGCGCCGCGCCGTTTGCGACCTGACCTTTGGGATCGCAAAAGGCGAAGTGGTCGGGTTTCTCGGCCAGAACGGGGCCGGCAAGTCGACGACAATGCGCATGATTGCCGGCGTGCTGGAGCCAGATGCAGGCGACGCGGTGATTTGCGGCGCGTCAATCACCGCGGACCGGCCGAACGCGCAGCGCCAGATTGGCTACCTGCCGGAAGGTGCGCCCCTATATCAGGACATGGCGGTGAGCGACCTTTTGGGATTTCTGGCCGATGCGCATGGCCTGCAAAAAGCGAGCAAGCGCGTGGCCATCGACCGGGTCATCGCCGACGCGCGGATTTCTGACGTCGCGCGCCAGACGATTGCAACACTGTCCAAAGGTTATCGCCGACGTGTTGGCCTCGCCGGCGCTCTGTTACATGATCCACCGGTTTTGCTGCTCGACGAGCCGACCGACGGTCTCGACCCTTTACAGAAACGTGCGGTTCGCGCGCTGATCTCGCGCATGGCAGAAACAAAGGCGATCCTGATCTCGACCCATACGCTCGAAGAAGTGCCTGCAATGTGCAGCCGCGTTGTGATCGTGGATCATGGGCGTGTGGTTGGCGACGACACCCCCGGCGCGTTCGCCAGCCAACATGCCGGCGGACTGGAGGCCGCCTTTATTTCGCTGACCGCGAAAGAAGAAGAGGCGCGCATTTGATGGACAGGTTTTGGACCGGCCTTGTCGCCGCCTGGCGCCGCGAAATCGCAGCCTATTTCGCCACGCCGCTGGCCTATGTCTTTATCGCCATCTTCCTGCTGACGCTGAGCGTCTTCACCTGGGAAATGTCCGGCTTCTTCGACACCGGTGCAGCTGACCTTGCCCCCTTCTTTTTCTGGCATCCCTGGCTGTTTGTCCTGTTCATGCCGGCCCTGGCCATGCGCCTGTGGGCAGATGAAACGCAGGACGGCACAGCTGAGCTGCTTCTGGCCCTGCCGGTCAATCTGACGGGGCTTGTTGTCGGCAAGCTGCTGGCCGCCTGGAGCGTGGCGGCCATGGCCCTGCTGGCGACCTTCCCATGGTGGATAGCGGTCAACATTCTGGGGCCAGCCGACAATGCGGCCATCGCGCTGACCTATTTTGTCAGCCTGATCATGGCCGGGGCCTATTTGGCGATCGGATCGGCGGTGTCAGCGCTGACGCGTAGCGCCGTACTCGCCTTTGTCCTCGGCGTTGTGGCAGCTTTCATGCTGACCGCAGCAGGATGGCCATTGGTCACAGGCGCTGTGTCGAGCGTTCTGGGGGCCGGCGCTGCTGATATAGCCGCGCAATTTTCGTTTCTGACGCATTTCGAAACGGCGCAGCGCGGCGTCCTGGAGATCCGGGGCATGGTCTTCTTTATCGGCTTCATCGCCCTTTGCGTGACGCTGAACACCCTCTTCATTTCGTATCGCCGGAGCCATAATTGATGCAGGCGAAACCGTATCTGCTCAGCGCGGCTGTGGCCCTGATGGCGGTATTTGTCGGGGCGAATATCCTGATCCAGGACTGGATGTCGGCTTCACGCTATGACTTTACAGAGAACCGGCTCTTCACCTTGTCTGAGGGCTCCAAATCTACCCTGGAGAACCTGTCGGATCCGATTGAGCTGACTTTTGTGTACACAGCCAGCGTCGGTCAGGACTATCCGGCTGTGCGCGCCTATGCGGTGCGCGTGCGCGAGCTGCTTGAAGGGTATGCCGCGATTGGCGGGCCAAACATTCGCCTGCGAGAGATTGACCCGGCGCCCTTTTCGGAAGCAGAGGACGAAGCCCTTGCCGCCGGGCTGGTGGCTGTCGAAACCGATGGCGCCGATCCGCTTTATTTCGGCCTGATTGGACACAATAGCGTTGATGATGAACGGATCATTCCGTTTCTGGCGCCTGAGCGCGAGACCGCGCTGGAATATGATCTGACGCGGCTGATTGCGCGCCTTGATCGCCCTGAACCGCCGCGCATTGGCCTCTTATCCACCCTGCCCGGCATGACGACACTTGGTGAAGGCACGGGCTACGCCATCCTTCAGGATATTCGCAAAGCCTTCGAGGTCGAGCAAATTGGCGAAGGGTTCACCACCCTTCCGCCGGAAATCGACGTTCTGATGCTGGCCCATCCGCCAGTCCTGTCCGACTGGCAGCTTTGGCAAATCGACCAGTTTATCCTGCGCAAAGGGCGCGCGCTGGTCCTCCTCGATCCGGCGGCAAAGACAGCGCAAGGCAGTGGCCCGTTCAATATGACGAACCGCCAGATCCGCTCAGACCTCAACCGTTTTGCGCCGGTGTGGGGCATCTCACTCAGTGCCGAGGCCCTGGCCGATACGCAGACCGCCCTGCCAATCGAAGCCAATGACGAGAGCGGGCGAGCAACGGTATTGCGCCATCCACTCTTCATGTCCGTTCCGCCAGGGCTGATGTCTGCAACCAATCTGATCACCGCAGACCTTGGCCGCGCGATCAACCTCGCCGCGCCGGGCGGGTTTACGATTGACCCGGACGTGCCAACCCAGATTGAGACCTTGATGACCAGCGGCCCAGCGCCATCGACAATTGCAGCCGAGCGCGCGGCGCTGGACCTGTCGGCTGCCGAAACACTGGAGATCTATGAAGCAGGCGAGGCGCCCGCGATTTTGGCGGCGCGTTTGACCGGGCCTTTGATTACCGCCTTTCCGGACGGCACGCCGCAGCCCGATCTCGGCGCCGACGCGATATCGAATGAGCTGGCGCGCGCCGCAGCTGAAGAAGCTGGCCCGCATATCGCGACCAGTCTGGCCGATGCAGAGATCATTCTCGTCTCTGACGCCGATATGCTGGACGATGGCCTGTTTATCGATCTTCAGTCGGGCCTCGCCTTTGCCGACAATAGCGCCTTTATCCTCAACGCCCTCGACAGTCTGGCCGGCGGATCAGACCTCATGAAGCTGCGGGCACGCGGCCCCGGCCAGCGCCGCATGGTGCGGGTGGACCGTATGCGAGAAGCCGCGCAGGAAAAATTTTTCAATGAGCAGGCAAGGCTCGAGGCGCGGCTGAACACCTCCCAGGCGCGGCTTGAAGAATTGCAGTCGATTGGCGCGGCTGGAGAGTTTTTCGATGGCGAGCTTGGCGCCGAGCTGACCGAGGCCGAACGGGTCGAGCTGGCAAGGCTGCGTGATGACATCGTGTCGACCCGCGCTAGCCTGCGAGAGATAGAGCGTGATTTCCGCCAGGAAATTGACGGGCTCGAGAACAGCCTGCGCGCCTTCACGATCTTGCTTGGCCCTGTCCTGGTCGGCGTGTTCGGCCTGTTTGTATGGTCGCGGCGAAAGCTGGGGGCGACAAGATGAGCGCGGTACATGATCAGGCGCGTATGCAGACGCTGCGCCGTGTCTTGATCGCCGCGGCGATCATCTGGCTATTAGTGATCGGCCAGACCCTGACCGCACCAAGATCTAGCGAGAGCCACGCCTTGAAGGGTGAGCGCGTCTTGCCGAACTTTGCCAAAGAGCGCGCCGAGACAAGCGAGATTCGCTTTACGATGGCCGATGAGACCTACACGCTGGAGCGGACCGCGCGTGGCTGGATTGCGCCGCAGTCCGGCAGGTTTCCGGTCCGCGCCGATCGCTTATCGGACTTTGTTACCGGACTGGAGACCCTGACCTATGGCGACAAGCGGACCAGCGATCCCTACAAGCTGAACCAGATTGGGCTCGGCGAGCCGGCCGAGGGCGGCAACGGCGTGATTGTCGAGTTGTTTGGCGCCGACAAGACGCTCACTGATGCCATCTTGCTGGGCCGTAAAGGTGATACGCTGTATGGCCGCAGGCCCGGAGACAATCAGACCTATCGCCTGTCGGGCGAGCTGCCGGCCTTCTATAGCCGGCGCCCCTGGCTGGATCTCGATGTGATCGCGATTGAGCCCTCGACGGTTGCGGCGGTTCGGCTGATCGACCAGACGGGCGAGCGGCTCTATTTGAAACGGCCACCCGGCGCGGACACGCGCAGCTTTGTGCCCGCTGCGCCGGATACCGGTCGCACCTTGATCTCGCGTCTCGCCGCCTCCACGACCGCGCTTGCCGTCACGCGGATCAATCCGCTCGACGTGATGCCGGCTGCGGACCTGTCGACCTTGCCGGTAGCGCGCCATGTCAGCGAGACATTTGATGGGCTGGAGGTTGATATTGCAGCCTACAGAGAGGCGGAGGGAACCTGGATCACACTCTATGTGGTCGAAGCTGGCCGCGGGGCGAGGCGTGCTGAAACGATCAACAAAAAGGCTGACGGTTGGGCGTTCAAGCTCTCAGAATATGACTGGCAGGATTTCACGCCCCTGGTGTCGAGCCTGGTTGAGCCTGCCGATGCCTCGCCCTAATCCCGGCGCGCCGCAAGCATGACCCATTTGGCAATGGGCATCAAAAGGCGCGCGGCCAGGCGTTCAAGCGGACCTGTCGCGTGTCGGTCGAAATAAAGCGCCAGACTGTCGGCCTTGTGCGCCGCGACGGTTCGGCCGGGCGCATCTGATGTCGCGCCGTGATGCAAGGCATTGGCGCGCGGATCGTACAGAACATGCCCGCCGGCCTCTCTGCACCGCTTGCACAGATCGACATCCTCGACATGGAGAAAATAGGCCTCATCGAAGCCGCCAAGTTGTCTGAAACTGCCGGTCGATGTGAGAAAGAACGCGCCGGAAATGACGGGCATCGGGACGGGGCCGTCAGGCGGCGGTGTTGCTTCAAGCGTCCAGCGATTGATCCCGATAAAGCTCAAAAGCGCGCGCATAAGGGTCAGGTCCCGCCGACGCGCACCGCGTTCTTCGCGCCCGTGCTCATCGTGAATGCGCCCGCCGACAATCCAGGGCGGCGTCAGGCGCAAACCGGTTTCCTGCAAATAGGCCAGCGCGTCGTCTGCGACGATGGCATCAGGATTAACGACCAGAAGATGCCCCTCGCCGGCCTGCTCGGCCGCCAGGTTGACCGCCCGCCCGAAGCCAAGATTGTCGCCCGGTCTGAGCACGCTGACCGCTGCATGCTGACGCGACAATTCATCAAGCCAGGCCTGCGTCTCAGCCGGATTACCATTGTCGACGATAATGGTGGACGACACGCTGTCATTGGCGCGCAAGGCGTTCAGACAATCCTTCAGAACCGGGCCCGTGCGATAGGACACGATGAGCGCGGTGACGGGCGGCGCTGTCATTGCTGGGTCTGCCTTGAATAAATCAGGAGAGCCGACGCTGCGATCGCAACGCTCGCCCAGAAGGCCTCGTTCCACATATTGTAGGACAGGCTGGCAAAGACGGTGACGCCGGCCAGCAAGCCAGCCGCCGCCAAATGTGTGCGCGCGCTGCTGCCCCAGCCTTCGCGAAACCGCCAGGCCAGCGCCCAAAGCACACCGGCGAACAATGCCGCACCAACAAATCCGGTTTCGGCCCACACCTGCAAGGGCATGTTGTGAGGATGCGATGGCACGATTGGGAAATTCTTGGCGCTCCAGGTGCCGCCCGTTTTTTCCATGATCTCGGCCAGCAGTTCCGGGTGATCCCTGAACCGCTCCTGCCATGTCTGCGAGGCTTCGAGTCCATGCCCAAACAGCGGCATCATCTTTATTTTCGCGAGCGTGACGTCCCACGCATAAAGGCGCGACCAGGATGAATTCGACAAGGCCAAACCCGACGTGCGCGCGAACGAAGCGATGACCGGCACGATGACGGGCGCCAGGATCATGTATCCACCTGCCAAAGCGAACAGCGCGCTAAGGCCGCGCTGCTTCAAGGCCCAGACCAACGCGATGGCCAGCATCGAGGCCAGCAAGGCGGCAAACCCCGCATCCGAGCCAGTGGCGAGCAAAGCCCAAGCGGTCAGCAGCACAAAGAGGACGAGACCGATCTGACGAGCACGCTGACCTTCGCGCCAGAAACAAATCAAGACGAGCGGCAGCATCAAGACAAACGCATTTGCATTACGTGAGAGATTTTGCGGCATTTCGCGAACCGGGTCGCTTAATGGTGCGAACAGCGTCAGGACTTGCGGCATAAAGGCGGCCGTGACGATCACGCCAATCCCGTGGACCAGCGCGATAAGGCTGACGGTTTTGAGGGCGCGCGGCGCCGTGCCAGACTGAAGCTGGCTGCACGCCAATAAGACCGCGACAGCAGCAAGCGCGGTCAGTCCAATACGCAGACCCGCCGAGCTGACGCCGAACGTGCCGCCCGATACACTGCCGGAGATCAACGGCCCGCCCGCCGGCGACCAAAGCGTGGTTACAAGCGCCCAGCCGATAAACGCGATGAACAACGCGGCGTAGAGCGGCACACCTTTTGGCCGCGCGAAAAGCAAAACGGGCAAGGCAAGAAAGCCAACCAGGCCTGTATATCCTTGCCCGCCCGCATAAGACACGATCGGCCAGAGCAGAAACCATCCGGCGAAATAGGCCGCATATGAAACGCCGCGACCGATCATATCCTAAGCGTCCAAACGCTTCAGATCCGGCGCCAGGCCTTCCCTGGCCAGCATCGCCGCGCCCTCATCCAGACTGACGATTTCCTGCGCCTTTGATCCAAACCGGCGCAGCGCCAGTTTTCGCTCATCGGCCTCGCGCGCGCCTACCACGGCGATGACCGGGATTTTCTGCAGCGAATGCTCGCGGACCTTGTAATTGATCTTCTCGTTTCGGGTGTCGACTTCCACGCGCAGACCCGCCGCGCGCAGAACCGCGGCTGCCTCTTCGGCATAGGCGTCCGCTTCGGACGTAATGGTTGCCACGGCGACCTGAACCGGGGCGAGCCAGAGCGGGAAAGCGCCGGCAAACTCTTCAATCAGAATACCGAGAAAGCGCTCCATTGATCCGAGAATCGCGCGGTGCAGCATGACCGGGCGCTCTCTTGCGCCGCTTTCGGCGACATAATCGGCGCCCAGACGCTCAGGCAGGACAAAATCAAGCTGCAGCGTACCGCATTGCCAGACCCGACCAATCGCGTCGGTGAGCTGAAACTCCAGTTTCGGCCCATAGAATGCGCCTTCGCCCGGCATGATTTCATAAGGCAATCCAGTATGTTTGATCGCCTCTTCAAGGTCATGTTCGGCGCGGTCCCAGACCACATCGCTACCGGCGCGGACCTCGGGACGTGTCGAAAGTTTCACTGCCACGTCAGTGAAGCCAAAATCGTCATAGACACTTTGCAAAACGGCGCAGAACCGCTCCGTTTCGGAGATGATCTGATCCTCTCGGCAAAAAATGTGCGCGTCATCCTGGGTGAACTGGCGCACGCGCATGATGCCATGCAGCGCGCCATGCGGCTCGTTGCGGTGACAGCAGCCGAACTCGGCGAGCCGGAGCGGCAGGTCGCGATAGGATTTCTGCCCCGATTTGAA
>JBCCMX010000063.1:0-11599 GCA_039026135.1 Pseudomonadota bacterium
GAGGCGATGGCGGCCAAGCTTGGCAAAATCGATTTCAAGAAAGAGCTCGGCACGATTGCCGACAAGGTTGAGCGGGTGGCGGCGCTGGCGCACGCGCTTGCGCCAAAGGTCGGCGCGGCCCCCGATATGGCCGAACGTGCAGCCAGGCTCGCCAAGGCCGACCTGACCTCTGAAATGGTCTATGAATTCCCTGAATTACAAGGGGTTATGGGGCGCTATTATGCGCTGGAAGCCGGCGAAGACGCGGCGATTTCCGAGGCCATTCGCGACCATTACAAGCCCCAGGGCCCAACTGACCCTGTGCCAACCGCGCCTGTCAGCATCGCCGTCGCGCTCGCCGACAAGCTCGACACGCTGGTCGGCTTCTGGGCGATTAAAGAGAAACCGACCGGCTCCAAAGACCCGTTTGCGCTGCGCCGCGCGGCGCTTGGCGTCGTACGCATCGTGTTGGAGAATGAGGTTCGGTTGGGTTTGCAGAATGCGCTTATTCTCGCTTTTGGTAGGTCTTTCGATAACGCGCTTTTCTTTGCTTTCGAAAAAGGTGATGCGGAAATGGCTGCCAATCTAGAAAACCGGTTCTTTTCTATGAAGGGTAATCCAGTTCTTACCGCAAAGGATGTGCAGGAAATGTGGCTCAAGGAGGCATATGATCCTCCAACCAAGCGACTGTACAATAGAGATATTAGAGATGCACCTCATCAGTTTATGGAGCGAGGTGGTGGAGTTCTCGGAAGTTTAATGGATTTCTTCGCAGACCGCCTCAAGCAATACCTGCGCGATCAGGGCGAGCGCCATGACCTGATCGATGCGGTTTTTGCGCTGGGCGAGGACGATTTGGTCCTCATCACCAAGCGCGTTGAGGCGCTGGGCGCATTTCTGGAAACCGATGACGGGGTGAATCTGCTGGCCGGGTACAAGCGCGCGGCGAATATTCTGAAGGCTGAAGAGAAGAAAGATGGCAAAGCGTTTGAAGGCGCCGTTGACGAAGCTCTGCTGTCAGAGCCAGCCGAAAAAGCGCTATTCACGGCGATTGGCGCGTCCAACACCGCTGCGGATGCTGCATTGCAGCAAGAAGACTTTGGCGGCGCCATGGCCGCACTCGCCAAATTGCGCGCACCGGTCGACGATTTTTTCGAAACTGTGACGGTAAACGCGGATGACAGCGCGGTCAGACAAAATCGCCTCTTGATTCTGGGCGCTATTCGTGACGGTTTGGCCCGCGTCGCGGATTTTACGCGGATCGAGGGGTAGGCTCGAGCGTTCAGGGAGCTGAAGGAGTACAATAAACCATGGCCGATGCTGCAAGTGCGAACAATATGTGGGTTTATTCCTTTGGTGGTGGCAGTTCGGATGGGGATGCCTCGCTTCGCAACCTGCTCGGGGGCAAGGGCGCAAACCTCGCTGAAATGGCCAGTCTTGGCCTGCCAGTGCCGCCCGGTTTCACGCTGACAACCGAAGTTTGTAATGCCTATTACGATTTGGACGAGACCTATCCTGAAGACTTGGCCGCGCAGGTCGATGCGGCGCTTAGCGCGCTGGAAGCCAAGACCGGCAAAGTGTTTGGTGACGCCGATAATCCGCTTCTGGTCTCTGTGCGCTCGGGCGCGCGCGCGTCCATGCCGGGCATGATGGACACGGTGCTGAATCTCGGCCTCTCCGAAGAGACAATTAAGGGCCTTGCCGCCAAGGCCGGGGACCGGTTCGCGCTCGATAGCTATCGCCGCTTCATCCAGATGTATTCAAATGTCGTTATGGGCCTTGGCCATGACACGTTCGAATATATTCTCGACGATTACAAAGAGCGCCAGGACTATCATCTCGATACAGAGATGACGGCCGATGACTGGAAAGACATTATCGTTCAGTACAAGGCCGCTGTGCAGGACGAGCTCGGCAAGCCGTTCCCGGATGATCCGCGCGAGCAATTGTGGGGCGCGATCACGGCTGTCTTTGGCAGCTGGATGAATGATCGCGCCATCCTGTACCGCAAGCTGAACGATATTCCGCAGGCCTGGGGCACGGCGGTGAATGTTCAGTCCATGGTATTCGGCAATATGGGCGACACGTCGGCGACAGGCGTCGCGTTCACGCGGAATCCGTCGACCGGAGAGAAGCTGTTCTACGGTGAGTATCTGATCAATGCGCAGGGCGAAGATGTTGTGGCCGGCATCCGCACGCCGGCGCCGATCAGCCATGCGGGCGCCGCCGATGTCGGCTCTGATGATACCCCGCTCGAGGCAGCGATGCCGGACGTTTATAAAGAGCTGGCCGGCGTGGCAGACACGCTGGAGCGCCACTATCGCGATATGCAGGACATTGAGTTTACCGTCGAAGACGGGCGTTTGTATATGTTGCAGACGCGGACGGGGAAGCGCACCGCCGCCGCTGCGCTGAAAATCGCGGTTGATATGGCCAAAGAAGGCCTGATCGAAGAGGATGAGGCGGTGCTGCGCCTGGAGCCGGCGCAGCTGGACCAGCTGCTTCACCCGACCATTGCGCCCGATGCCAAGCGCGACCTGATCGTGTCTGGGCTGCCCGCGAGCCCAGGGGCGGCGGTCGGTGAGGTTGTGTTTGACAGTGAAGAGGCCGCGCGCCTGGCGGAGACCGGCAAGGCCGTCATTCTGGTACGTGTCGAGACGAGCCCGGAAGACATTCACGGCATGCACGCGGCTAAGGCCGTTGTTACCGCGCGCGGCGGCATGACATCGCACGCCGCCGTTGTGGCGCGCGGCATGGGCCGGCCATGTGTCTGCGGCGCTGGCGGCCTCCTGATTGATTATGAGGCCGCAACCTTCACCGTTGCCGGCCGGGTCATCTCCAAAGGCGAAACAATTACAGTTGATGGCGCGCAGGGGCACGTCCTCTATGGCGAAGTTGAAATGCAGCAGCCGGATCTCTCTGGCGACTTTGGTCTGCTCATGGGTTGGGCCGACCGGGCCCGCCGCCTGAAAGTGCGGACCAATGCTGAAACGCCAGCTGATGTGGCGGTGGCAAAAGAGTTCGGCGCCGAGGGGATCGGGCTTTGCCGCACAGAGCACATGTTCTTTGATGCCGAGCGCATCCCGGTGGTCCGCAGCATGATCCTCGCCAGTGACAAGGCAGGCCGTGTGGCTGCGCTCGACAAGCTGTTGCCGATGCAGCGCTCTGACTTTGTGGATATTTTCCGGATTATGGGCGATCTTCCGGCAACCATTCGTCTGCTGGACCCGCCGCTGCATGAGTTCATGCCGCATGGCGATGCCGAGATGGACGAGGTGGCCGAAGCGGCCGGTGTTGAGGCCAGTGTCCTGAAATCGCAAGCGGCCGCTCTGCATGAGAGCAATCCAATGCTCGGACATCGCGGCTGCCGCCTTGGGATTACCTATCCAGAGATTTACGAGATGCAGGCGCGAGCCATCTTTGAGGCCGCCGTTCTGGTGTCAAAGGAAACCGGATCAAAGCCGGTTCCAGAGGTCATGATCCCGCTCGTGGCCACGCGTAAGGAACTTGATATTCTCAAAGCGGTTGTGGACAGGGCTGCCAGCGCTGTGTTCGAAGAGACAGGCGTGACACTGGACTATCTTGTTGGCACGATGATCGAATTGCCGCGCGCTGCATTGCGGGCCGGCAAAATCGCCGAAACCGCTGAATTCTTTTCTTTTGGCACCAATGACCTGACACAGACAACGCTTGGCATTTCACGCGATGATGCTGGCCGGTTCCTGCCAGCTTATGAAGAACAGGGCATCTATGAAAAAGATCCTTTCGTGACAATCGATCAGGACGGCGTTGGCGAATTGGTTAAAACTGCCGCGGCCCGCGGACGCGAGACGCGCGCGTCGATCAAGCTCGGGATTTGCGGTGAACATGGCGGTGATCCGGCTTCGGTCATGTTCTGCCACAATATCGGCCTCGAATATGTGTCTTGTTCACCCTATCGCGTGCCAATTGCCCGTCTCGCTGCGGCACATGCCGCACTGATTGAGGCCAAGTAAGGTTAACGGCGTTATATAGCTGCTGGTCCGATCGACCCGGCCGCAAAGACGCGATTCATTGTTGCGAATATGCAACAACCCTGTCTGTGGAGACAGATCAAGAACAAAGCGACGATTCTTGAAAACACCATGCGTATCAAGACCTTGGAATGGTGAATAATCCACAACCTGGGATTAGGTGTCTGTTTCTAGTCGCCTGTGCTATCAGGTTAATCAAAGACTAAAAGCACATAGAGAGTTGATCTTCGGGGGAACACGCAAATATCTCGCGGTCCGACTGTAGAAACTGAGACCACTGGAACAGAGATAATGCGTTTTGGATTGGAACTTGCACAGCCTGCGAGATCGCTGCGCAAGATGGTGGGACAAGGTCTTATGAAGACACCAACCTATACACGTATTACGGGGATGTCTCTCCGGGCCCGCCTGTCTCGGTGGTGGTCGACGCATGCTGTACCGCATCCAAGTTCCGTTATGGTGCAGGGTACATTCGCGGCGACGTGTTTTGCGGCGCTCGTGCTCGGTATGCCGATTCTGTCGAACGCAAACGATAATCGCCAGGATGATCAGCAATTCCGTGAACGTAATGAGCGTCTGGCAGAAGCCCAGGATGCCGGTGAAGTGTTGCGGGCCGATGAGGACGCCTCGCGGCTGTTGCAGCATGACTGGCTGCGCAGTGTTGAATATTCGTTGGAGCGTGATCCGGAATCGGCGCTCAGTCGTTATGCGGCCTATGAGCGCGACCGCGCAGCTCTTGACGGTTTGGAGAGCTTCCAGGCGGCGCATATGGCCCAGGCTGAAGATCTGACGAAACAGTCCCACTGCCTAGCCGAGGCGATCTATTACGAAGCACGCAGCGAGGCGATTACCGGCCAGATGGCTGTCGCCGAAGTGATTATGAACCGCGTTGCTGACCACCGCTATCCGAACTCTGTCTGCGAGGTTGTATATCAGGGCGCAACGCGCACAACGGGTTGCCAGTTTACCTTCACCTGTGATGGCGCGCTGGCGCGCAAGCCCTATGGCACAAAATGGGACAAGGCCCAGACCATTGCATCGCATGTGCTGATGGACTTGAATGAGTCGAAAACATCGGGCGCCACGCACTATCATGCGACCTATGTAAACCCGGTCTGGAATTCCGGTCTGGTGAAAACCCGCAAGATCGGAACGCATATTTTCTATCGCTTCCCACGCGGCGGCGAGTGGACGCAGGCCAAAGCCAAGATGAATGTGCGTCTTGCCCAGCGTCGGGCCGGCCTGTCAACGATCAAGCCTGCGGCTGACCAGCCAGTCGTAGAACGGGCCAAAGCGCTGAAACCGGTTTCAGCTGAAAAAGTCGCGGTCCTGACAAAAGGCGATACATTTGTCGATCAAACCGCGGACATTGAGGCCGTTTCGGGTGAGGCGAGCGAACCGGCCGAATCGGCGAGCACAGCCGGCGAGACCGAAGGCGCCGCAGCTCCAATGGTGGATGTATCGACGGCATTGTCGTCTTCAGGCGCCGCACAGTCGGCCAGCTAACTAGCTTCTCTCTGGTACTGAACGGTGTAGTCTTCGGCGCACCAGCCATGGCAGAAATCGCGCGAAAAATCCTGTGCGTTTGGCAGCCGCCCCCACAAGGTAATGGATCTTGTTTCCGTGCGCGGCGTCCCACGCCACTTCAGCGGCAAGCTCAACCGGATAGACCTTCACGCCGGCCTCGCGCAGAAGTGCTTCACCGGCCTGATTGGATTGTCCGGAAACGGCTGAGTTCAAGATCGGGGTCGAGATGAACCAGGGCACCAGGCTCGTCACCCGCACATCAATGCCGCGGAACTCGGCATCCAGCGCGTCTGTCAGGCCGCGCACGGCGAATTTTGTTGCGCTGTAAACGGCAATGCGCGGCGCCGCAACGATGGCCGAGACCGAGGCGGTGTTTACGATACGGGCGCCGGGTGTGGCTTTGAGCAGTGGCAAACACGCGTAAATGCCGTTGATGACGCCTTTTAGATTGGTGTCGATGATCTGGTCTGTTTTGTCGTGGGGGACATCTTCCAGCCAGCCGCTGGCTGCAATGCCGGCATTGTTGAACAGCACATGCATCTGGCCGCCTGTATGGGCGCCGAAACCGTCGACCGCGGCTTTCCAGCTATCGCGCTGTGTCACGTCCAGCATGCCGGTATGGCAATTTTCAGCGCCAATCTGTTCGCTGAGCGCGGTGAGGCCGGGCCGATTAATGTCATAGAGGCCGCAATACCAGCCCCTCGAGCTGAACAGTTTCGCGGTGGCCGCGCCAATGCCGGAGGCTGCGCCTGTGATCAGGATGCTTTTTCGATCAGTCAGCGGCGTGGGTGATGTCTTGTCCATTGGGGCGGGCTAAAGAATGTCGAGGCCAAGGTCCAGATTCATTGCCGAATGGGTCAGCGCGCCGGCCGAGATATAGTCCACGCCGGTCTCTGCAATGGCTGTGACCGTGTCCAGCGTGACGCCGCCGCTGGCCTCTGCAAGGCATTGCCCATCAATGCGCGCGACGGCCTTGCGCAGCAGGTCCGGCGCCATATTGTCGAGCAGGACGGCGTGCGGCTTGAACGCGAGCGCCTCTTCAAGCTGGTCGATCGTGTCGACTTCGATCTCGATCATGCGCAGATGCCCGGCATAGGCGTGCGCGCGCTGCAGCGCTTCTGAGATTGAGCCGCACGCGGCGATGTGATTGTCCTTGATCAGGATCGCATCATCAAGCCCATAGCGGTGCGATGACCCGCCGCCACAGCGAACGGCGCGCTTTTCCAGCGCCCGATGGCCCGGCGTTGTTTTGCGCGTGCAAATCACCTTTGCCTTTGTGTGCGCGATTTTTTGTGCAAACTGACTGGTCAGCGTTGCAATGCCTGAGAGGCGCCCGAGAAAGTTCAGCATCGTGCGCTCAGCGATCAGGATCGATCGCGCATCGCCTGATAATTCAGCAATTGTTTCGCCAACCCCTAACGGGCCACCATCGCCCACCATTTGATCGACATTCACATTGTCATCGATCAGTTTCAGCGCGTGGATAGCAGCATCCATGCCGGCTAGCGTGCCGGGCTCGCGGGCGCGTATGACCGCAGAAATTTCGGTATGGGGTTCAATGGTTGCATCTGTTGTCAGGTCGCCGGCGCGCCCAAGGTCTTCGGCGAGCGCAAGCCGCACAATTGGATCGAGAATGATCGCCGGCAGGGAAGGCGGCAGGGGCACGGGTGTCATGTCGTTGTGTCCATCTCATTTGCGTCTAGGTCCTTTTGAACGAAGGAACGCTGGGCTGTCACGTCTGGATTTGGAAAATCGGATCGGAAATGACCGCCCCGGCTTTCTTCTCGGTCGAGGGCCGCGCCCGCGATGAGAGCGCATGCGCTCAAGGCGCGTGTCTCGCCATGCTCGGATTTCAAGGCTGCGATTTGGGCGAGTAGCGTTTCGAGGCCGGCTTTGTCTCTGACCACGCCGCAATAGTCGGCCATGCCTTGCCGCAGGTCTTGCAAGTCATCTTCAGGCAGTTCGGCCGGCACATGACCGACGCTTCGCCCAGCCGGGTGGCTAAGCTCACCGTCGCGCAGTCGATCTGCGATCCGGGCAGCAAACACCACCGCTTCGAGAAGTGAGTTGGAGGCGAGGCGGTTAGCGCCGTGGGCGCCTGTGCTGGCGCACTCACCGCAGACACTCAGGCCATTCAAGCTGGCGTGTCCCCACATATCGGCGACGATGCCGCCCATGTGATAGTGCATGGCTGGCGCAACGGGGACCGTGGTTTCTCGCGGGTCAATGCCGGCGGCCATGCAGGCGGCAAACACAGTCGGAAAATGGTCTTTGATATCCGCGCCAATCGCATGGCGCGTATCAAGAAATGCGCCGCGTCCCGCCCGGCGTTCAGCATGGATGGCGCGAGCCACTTCGTCGCGCGGGGCGAGCTCGCCATCTTTGTGATAGGCCTGCATAAACGCCTTGCCATTCGCGTCACGCAAGACCGCGCCTTCACCGCGCAGCGCTTCGGTGGCGAGCGGCGATGGATCAAGCCCCACATCCATGGCGGTCGGATGAAACTGAATAAATTCGGCGTCAGCGATCACGGCGCCAGCATCATATGCCATCGCCAAGGCGTCGCCGCGTGCCTGGGGCGGATTGGTGGTGATTTTGAACAGGCCGCCCGAACCGCCGGTACACATAACGGTATGCGCCGCGGTGAAGGTTGAAATACGGCCCCGCCGGTCGCAGAGCAGGGCGCCGGTAATCTCACCATTTTCATCTTGCAAAAGGTCCACCGCCTTGGCGTGCTCGATCACATCAATATGGTCTGCGGCCCGCACAGCGGCGGTCAGGGCGCCCATAATCGCCTTTCCGGCAAGATCACCCGCCACCCTAGCGACGCGCGGCATCGAATGGGCTGCTTCAAGCGACAAGGCGAGTTGGCCATCTGGTGTGCGATCAAAGGGTACGCCAAGGCGAACAAGGTCACGCACGCGGGCCGGGCCTTCTTCGGCAATGAGGCGCGCGATGACAGGGTCGACCAGTCCGGAGCCGGCAGCGACTGTGTCTGCGGCGTGCGCCTCGGGACTGTCTTTCGGACCGAGCGCGGCCGCCAGCCCGCCTTGTGCCCAGGCGGACGATGCCGCCTGGCCGAGCGGCGCGGGAGAGATAACCGTGCAGGGACGCGGCGCCAGGCGAAAGGCGAGAAAAAGGCCTGCCAGTCCTGCGCCAATAACGAGCACGCGGCCATCACCCGACGCGGATGGGGCAGTATAGCGCTGAGGTGAGATCATTATTTAGGGAACTTTCTGGGCAGGTGAGGCATCACGAAATGCCTCCTTCGGACCGCCGCCACTCTGAG
The DNA here is from genome assembly GCA_039026135.1 of Pseudomonadota bacterium. Lineage (GTDB taxonomy): Bacteria > Pseudomonadota > Alphaproteobacteria > Caulobacterales > Hyphomonadaceae > Henriciella. Next base: position 8,809 of record JBCCMX010000063.1, read on the forward strand.
GGCTTGGTCGAGCCGGAGCTGACCAGCGAGCCGAACATATAGTCGTCCGACTGAATGGTCAGTGCAAAATTATCCGGATAATAATAGGGACTTGAAAAGCCATTGATGAATTCTTCGATCTGGGAGCGAACCGAGACCTGGTTACCGAACACGCTGACCTCACAACTCTGTCGTACCAGATAATCATCTTCGAGGCCGGTACAGCTCTGCCGGGCTGTCAGCTCGCAGCGATAGGCACCCTCGCCGGTTTTTTCCAGCTGTGCTGTACCGCCAAAGCTGCAGCTCTCATCCACTCGCGCGCTGAATGTCCATTGCCCGGCAATATTCACTGGCGCGTCAGCCAAGGCTGCGTTGGCGGTCATACAGGCAAGCAAAAGGAGCAAAATCCGTATCTTCATGAAATACCGCTTTCCTGGCGTACCCATTCAGCGGGCAGGCGGCCATAGCGATCTGTCTGGATCCCAAACATCCGGTTCGGGCTTTGAATGGTCAGGGCAAAATCGTCGGGCGCATAGCTTGCCGAGAAGCCGCTGGGAAACTCAACGATAGTGCTGCGAACGGAGACCTGTTTTCCAAGCACGCTAACATCGCTTTTTTGCACCGCGATGGCCGCGCCGCCAAACTCGGGACAGTCATGGCGCATGGTTAAATGCGCGGTATAGGCAGCCGGATTATCGGTCGGCAGCAGCGTTGCCTGGCCGGCAAATGTGCAGTCTGCCCGGTCGCGCACGCTGATTGACCAGGTTCCGGAAATATCGACCAGAGCGGCTGTCTCGTCACCGAAGGCCTCGCTTGCAAGCACGGCAGTCAGCAGGCTTCCGGTGACAGCCAAGGCCCTCAGTCGCGGCATTAGGAGATGCCCTCCTCGGACCGGCGAAACTCAACCGGCGCGGTTGCAGCAGACACAAGCGCCCCGAACATGCGCGAGGCATCCTGAATAGTCAGGCTGAAATTGTCGGGCACATAGATGAGGCCTGCGGTCTTTTGCTCCAGCATCTGTTCGATTTCCGAGCGGACTGAGACTTGATTCCCGAACCGCCGGGCACTGCACTTTTGCAAAACCACCGACCGGCCCCAAAGCGAGCAGACCTCAACGGCCGTTAACTCACAGGCATACACGCCTTCTTCCGGTGCGTCGCTCAAGCGCATCGTGCCCGTCATGACACATTGCCCGTTGCGATAGGGTTGGGTCTGGAATGTCCAGGACCCAAGAACATCGCTTGGGTCGCGGGTGTCCGCCGCCGCCGGGAGGAGGGTGGCGGCGCATATCGCCGCGAGCAGGCGGACAAGATGTTTGATCATTCTCGGCTCCCCGAAAACTGGATAAATCCAGTTATGCGGAACAATCAGGCAGGGACAAGGCGGTTACTGGGTTCAATGACCTCAATATCCATTGGCTTGAGCCCGGTTTCGAATGCGAGGGGCTTGGCCATCTTGGGCAAAGCCAGCATGGCATCAATCGCCGCCTTCGCTTTCACCCGGGTTTCCTCGTCAATTTCGACAATATGTTTGCGCTCGGTCAAACAGGTCAAAATATTCTCAAGCGTGATCTGCTTCATGTGCGGGCAGAGATTGCAGGGCCGGATAAAATCGACCCCGGGATTGTCTGTCGCCACATTGTCGCTCATCGAACATTCGGTCAGCAGTACGACTTTGGCCGGTTTGCGCTCGCCAACATAATTGGCAAGGGCGGCGGTTGAGCCGGCAAAGTCAGACGCTTCGAGAACATCTGGCGGGCATTCCGGGTGGGCCAGAATGACAACACCGGGATGCGCATCGCGAAGCGCGTGGACATCGTCGGCGCTGAAGAGTTCATGCACCTCACAAGCGCCGGGCCATGTCATGATGCGAATATCTGTCTGCGCCGCGACGTTTTTCGCCAGATACTGATCCGGCACCAGGATAACGGTGTCAGCATTCCACTCCGCCGCAATGGCCTCCACGACCTGAGCCGCGTTTGAGGACGTGCACGTGATATGACACTCGGCTTTCACATCCGCCGTCGTGTTCACATAGGTGACGATGGGATAGTTCGGATAGCGTTCCTTGATCAGGCGCACGTCTTCACCCGTGATTGAGGCGGCGAGTGAACAGCCCGCTTCAAGGCTTGGGATCAGCACGGTCTTGTCCGGGGCCAGTATTTTGGAGGTTTCAGCCATGAAGTGGACACCGGCCTGGACGATGATGTCGGCTTCCACCTCGGCGGCCTCGCGTGCCAATTGCAGGCTATCGCCGCGAAAATCGCCGACAAGGCGGAAAATATCCGGCGTCATATAATTGTGGGCAAGAATGACCGCATTCGTCTTTTTCTTCAGACGGTTAATCGCGGCGACGAGCGGTGCGATGGCCGGCCACTCCATCGGGGTGACAAAGTCACGAACCAGCGGATAAAGGTGGTCAGTTTCAGCTTTCACGGCTTCATCATAGACAAGTCCAGACGCTTTGCCTGCGGTCAGGTTGCGCAAAGGTGTCGGTGTTGGGCAACCTGGCCCTGCATCGATCAATCTCGCCATCGTTTCACCTCCTCTATTTTGCTCAATATGAGCATTACGTGGTTGCGAAGATGCTGCATTTCAAGGTCTTTGACCTATCGGATACATCACTTCGCACCCTTATGCTTAGCATGAGCAAAAGGGGAATAAGCGAATGATTCGGGTTTGGCAAGTTCGTTGTCAGTTTTATGACGAAATTGTCGCAATCGGGCGCATGTCCAAAGGTAAGGTTTTGTTAACCAAAAACTTCTTGCAATGGAACAAAGGGGGAATATAAAGGCTTAGAACACAAGGAGAAC
>JBCCMX010000064.1:0-11425 GCA_039026135.1 Pseudomonadota bacterium
GAAGCGTCGGCCTGCGGTCGCCTGGATAGCGCGGTCAGCAACGAGCATTACTGGCTAAAATTGCGGGCGGTTTGTGCTGTCTTGCGCGGCAATGTGTCGGGCGCGGAACTTGCGGTCGAAGTGGCCTCGACCCAGGGCATGGATGACCCCTGGTTTGTCGCGAGTATTTTTGCCGCAGCAGGTGATACCGGCTTACCTGAAGCGAATTTCGATTCCGGTTTGAATATGGTGTTGTCACTGGCACTGGGCATGGATGTGTCACTGATAGACACCAAAGGCGTGCGACCGGATCTCGCGGCGGCCGGTGCGACGCGGCCGGGCATGCCGATCGCGCGTCGCGCGCAGCTGGCCGAACATGCCGCCATGCTTGGTCGGCTGCCGGCAGAAGACTGGCGGGCGGTTCTGACCGAGCAGGCCGAACAACCCGAAGATGAAGCCGAAAGCGTCAACGTCCAGACATTCAATGTGTTTCAGGCGCCTGGCGCATCAATTGGCGAGCGCGCCGAACGGCTGGCCGAGACATTAAGCCTCGCCTCACAGCAAGGTGTTCTTGTGTACGCATCGACCGCACGCCTTTATCAGGAAGAGCTGGAGACCCTCGCACCGGTAGAGCCGGTCACGCCTTATGCGCTGTTATTTGCCCGCGCATCATTGATGGCCGCGCATCAACCGCTCGCCCACCATTGGCTGGAAAGTATCGATACAGACGGTGTTGCGGCACCTGCGCCGTTTGATGTCGCCGAGCTCGAAGTGATGGACCTGATCTTCGGTGGAGAGGCAAGCGCCAAGGATATTCGGCGCCTGGAACGCGCGCTGCTTGATACATGGACGCTGGATGATGAGGCCACAGCCGCCAGACGCCTGCTAGCCGCGATGAGCGGCCTTGGCTATAGTTTGAGCCCGCGCGCGCGCCAGTTTGTGGCGGCCGGGGATCTTGATGCCGGTTCGATCGGTCTGTCTGGTCTGTTCGACATCAAGGCGGCTGTGAATTCAGGCGCCCTGGCGGAAGCCAGCTTGATGATTCTGAGCCAGACTGATGGCGAACCGGAGAAACTCAGTCCGTTTGATCTGGCGCTTCTGATTGATCTTCTCGATCAGATGGATGCGGGCGATATCGGCGCGGCTCTGGCGCTGGAGGCAAATGAAATCTGGTTGCCCTGATGGCGTGGCGGGCTGGTTATTGCGCCAGAAGGCCGGAAATACCGTCATATCCGAGTTTGAGAGATACAGCGCCGAGGCCAATGTAAAGCAGATTGAAAAAGACATCTCGCGGAACACGGCCATTGAGATAGACACCGAGGGCCACGCCGACAGGCGCGATCGGGAACAAGGTCGCCGAGAGCCAGAAATTCGTCATCGAGATTTGCCCAGTTATCAGATAGGGCGGCAGTTTGATCAAATTGACGATGGTAAAGAAGAAGACCGCCGTAGCCGCAAAGGCACGCGGCTCCAGCCCTTTGGGGATGAGATAGACCTGGAAGGGCGGCCCGCCAGCATGGGCAATGAAACTGGTATAGCCCGCAACATTGCCCCACAGGCCTGCCGTGGCCGGCGTCGGTGGACCATTCTTCTGCGTCGCCTGGCCGCGCCGCATGAATGCCGAGATCAGAAACCAGGCCGCGATCAGGGCCACGATGATGCGGATAAGATCATCGCTCATCCAGCCGACGCTGAGATAGCCAAGCAGAACACCGAGTGTTGCGGCGGGCACAAGATAAGTCAGGTGGGTGGGGTCAAAATCCTTGCGAAAAGCCCAAAGACCGACCGCATCCATCACAATGAGAATGGGTAGCATGATCCCGGCCGCCTGTACCGGCGACATGACAAGCGACATCAACGGTACGGCCATCAATGCGATGCCGCCAAAGCCGCCTTTGGCAATTCCGGTAATCAGAACAGCGGGAATAGCGGCGAGGTAAAAGACCGGGTCAGCAAACATGACACGGGCTCTAGCCCGGTTTTCTGGGCGCGGATACTCTGATCTGGCGTAACACTTATGCGCGCAGGGCGCCTATTCGTTGTCACCACGCTGAAGAATCTCGCGCTTGCCGGCATGATTTGGCGCTGAGATGACGCCTTCTTCTTCCAGACGCTCGATCAATGTGGCGGCTTTGTTATAGCCGATTTTCAAGCGGCGCTGGATATATGAGGTGGATGCGCGCTTGTCGCGAATGACGATCGCCATGGCCTGCGCGTAGAGATTCTCTTCCTTGTCGCCTGTGGATGTGCCGAGCATCGCGTCCATAACGGCGCTGCCTGTTCCGTCTTCAGGCTCTTCGAGAACATCGGGATTATAGTCTGGCTCTCCGCCCGTTTCGCGCAGCCAATCGACGACGGCCTGAACCTCATCATCCGAGACGAACGGACCGTGGCAGCGCTGTGGCTTTACACCGGCCGCCTGGTATAGAAGATCGCCCATGCCGAGAAGCTGTTCGGCGCCCTGCTCACCGAGAATGGTGCGGCTGTCAATTTTCGTTGTCACCATATACGAGATACGGGTTGGGAAGTTGGCCTTAATCGTGCCTGTGATCACGTCGACGGATGGGCGCTGGGTGGCCGTGATCAGGTGAATACCCGCGGCGCGGGCCATCTGGGCCAGGCGCTGGACGCAGCCTTCAATCTCCTTGCCGGCAACCATCATCAGGTCTGCCATCTCGTCAATCACGATGACAAGATTGGGGATATGGCTGAGTGGCAGGATCTCTGTTTCGTGAACCGGCTTACCGCGATCATCATAGCCCGTCTGGACCTTGCGGGTCATCTGCGCGCCGCGGGCGCGATATTCGGCGGCCTTCTTATTGTATCCGGCAAGATTGCGAACACCGGCTTTTGACATCAGCTCATAGCGCATTTCCATTTCCCGCACCGCCCATTGCAGCGCGAGCACGGCTTTTTTCGGGTCAGTAACAACAGGCGAGAGCAGGTGCGGAATGCCCTCATAGATGGACAGTTCCAGCATCTTCGGGTCGATGAAAATGAACCGGCACTCTTCGGGCGGCAGTTTGTAGATCAGCGACAAGATCATCGCGTTTACGCCAACCGATTTACCCGACCCGGTTGTTCCGGCGATCAGGAGGTGAGGCATTTTTGACAGTTCAACAACGGTGGGTGCACCGCCAATATCTTCGCCGAGCGCCATCGGCAGCGCCGCCTTGGACTTCGTATAGGCTTCGTGATCCAGAAGCGTGCGCAGATAGACGGTCTGACGCTCTTCATTCGGCAATTCGATACCGATCGCATTCTTGCCGGGGACGACAGCGATCCGGGCTGACACAGCGCTCATTGAGCGGGCCACATCATCGGCAAGGGAGATCACACGCGATGATTTCACACCGGCAGCCGGCTCCAGCTCAAACAGCGTGACGACGGGGCCCGGGCGAACCTCGCGAATGCGCCCGCGCACACCAAACTCGCGCAGAACCTCTGCGAGACGGCTGGCTTTGGCCAAAAGGGCGTCCTCATCAACATCATCGCGGCGTTCCGGCGGCTGTTGCAGCAGGTCAATCGGCGGCAGCTTCGGCCCTGTCCGGCGCGGCGCGGTCTTGCGCACACGCGGCCGGGCCTGCGGCTTTGGCCGTGTCGGGGCAAGTCGTGGCTCGACCTCGATCGTTTCGGGCTCAGCGTACTCAGGCTCGCCATACGGATCGTCGACGATCGCCTCACCTGGCATGTCGTAATCGTAATGGGGTGTCTGGATGGCGGGCCCGTCATTTTCAGTTCCGGCCAGCGCGGACCGTTCACGCCGGCGCGCCATAAACCGGGCGATCAGCCCCGAAAGGCCCTGGGCCCGCTCTGCGGCCCGGGCGGTGGAATTGGCGGCGGCAGACTGCAGAAGGCGCGCGTCGCGGCGGCGGAAACCCAGCGCTGACAGGGCGCAAATCAGGGCAAGCCCGCCAAGAACGAGGCCTGCCAGCAGGTGCGGCATGGGCAAAAGCAGCGCCTTGAAGGGCATAACGGCCAGTGAATGCAAGCTGTCACCGACCATGCCGCCAATGCCGGACCGCAGCGGCCATGAGGCTGGCACCGGCCAGGCCGCGAAACTGGCCGCTGATAGGGGCACGAACAGGAAGCCAAGCATCCAGCGGCGAATCCGCGGCGCGCCAATCAGCACGGCGCGCATCGCCCCGCCAATCATCAGGGCGAGGCCCGCCACCCAGGCTGACCAGCCGAGCAATTGCCTGGCAAGATCTGCAAATACAGCGCCGCCCGTTCCGAACAGGTTCTCCACGTCAGAGCTTGTCGCGGCATTCCAGCTTGGGTCGGTGGGCACGTAGGATCCAACGCTGCCGCAAATGAACACACCCATCGCGAATGCGCCTGTCCCTGTCAGTATCCGCCAAACCGGATCCGACACTTCGCGCATGTCTCTTCGATCAAGATATGTTTCGACCATACCCGCACTCCGCTTCTGAAGGCAATTTTCTTTAGTCACAGTGTCAGGATGGCCTTAAAGCGGCGCTAACGAACCTTCGTTTTGGCCAAGAAAAAACCCCGGCTAAAAAGCCGGGGTCAAGTCTGGGAGGAGGTGCTTTCCAATCCGGAAAGCACCATACTCGCAACGTTAGGAAGCGAACTCCGGATAGGCTTCGACACCTGTGTCGGATTTGTCGAGGCCGGTTTGCTGGTCTTCGTCGCTGACGCGGACACCGATTGTGAACTTCAACAGAAGCCACACGACGGCAGACGCTGCACAGACGAAGATACCTGTTGCTGCAACACCAACGAACTGACCGAAGTATGTGGCGTCGCCGCTCAGTGGAACGATCATCGTACCCCAGATACCGCACACAAGGTGCGCTGGGATGGCGCCGACAACGTCATCGATTTTCAGCTTGTCGAGCAGTGGAACAGTCAGGACGACCAGAACACCACCGATGGCACCGATCAAAACAGCCAGACCCATAGATGGGGCCAGCGGCTCAGCGGTGATAGACACCAGACCACCGATCGCGCCGTTGAACGCCATGGTTGGGTCCACTTTGCCTTTGTACAGGATCCCTGTGAGGATCATCGCGGCCAGCACGCCGCCAACAGCAGCCATGTTTGTGTTCGCGAAGATTGTCGCAACAGCGTTGATGTCGTCAAATGTGCCGGCAGCCAGCTGAGATGCGCCGTTAAAGCCGAACCAGCCGAACCACAGGATGAATGTACCAAGTGCAGCCAGCGGAATGTTCGAACCCGGCATTGGGTTTGTGTTGCCGCCGAAATACTTGCCTGCCCGTGGCCCGATAATGATCGCACCAACCAGAGCAGCCCAGCCGCCTGTAGAGTGGACCAGTGTTGAACCGGCGAAGTCAGAGAAGCCAAACTGTGAGTCCAGAGCGCCGCCGCCCCATTCCCAGCTAATGACTGTTGGGTAGATGAAGGCCGCCAGAACAGCTGTAAAGATCAGGAATGACCACAGTTTCACGCGCTCTGCCACCGTACCGGAAACGATCGATGCGGCAGTTGCAACAAACACCATCTGGAAGAACCAGTCAGAGCTTGCGGCATAACCGGTGCCGAGATCTTCAGCTGGTGTCCACGGGATACTGGCCGGCAGGCCGATCCAGCCGCCTGCCAGGGTAGAACCTGGGTAACCGATATTGTAGCCGACTAGCCAGAACATCAGGCCAGCGACTGAAAACAGGCCAATGTTCTTCATGGACTGCATAGAAGCGTTCTTGGAGCGAACGAGGCCGGCCTCAAGACAAAGGAAGCCGGCTGCCATGAACATAACGATCAGGCCGCCGATCAAGAAGAGGTACGAGTTATCGACGTAAGCGCTAACCTCGCTCGCCTCCTGCGCGGTGGCTGTCAGCCCCGCAATTGCTGCAACCGGAAGCATCATTGCTCCCCGTGTTGCGTGTTTAATCCAATTTTGCATGCCCTACTCCCGCAGCTTTGGTTGATATGACCCGGTCACCTAACCGGCCCTGCCCGAGAATGTGCAGCGTTAAGATTTGTTTGTTCATCTTGCAGAACGCACCTGATCAAATTTCGAGCACCCTGCGACGCAAACGCCCGTTTGCTTGTCAGACATGGACCCAAAAGCCGGACTTTTCTAAGGATAAGCCCATGAAATCGGGTATTTTCGACATCGCTATTATTGGTTCTGGGCCGGTCGGTGCGGCCCTCGCGCTCGCCCTTTCGCAGCGCCAGCTACAGGTTGCGCTGATCGACGCGCGCGACAAAACCAAGGCCAAACAGGCCGATGGACGCAATTTCGCGATTGTTACGGGCAGCTGGCGGTTGCTTCAGTCGGTCGGCGTAACTGAGCCGCTGGAAAGAGCCTCGCAGAAACTGCACGGACTTGAGGCGGTCGATGGCGGCACACATTGGTTTGGGCGCCCCGGCGTGATGTTTGAGGACGCCGACCTGGAGAGCGCCGACCCAGGCGAGTCGCTGGGCTATATGGTTAAAGCGGCCGTTTTGCAGTCTGCACTTGATGAGGCGATCGCAGAGCAGAGCAATATTACTTTGTTTGCCCCTGAGATGTTCGAGGCGATTGATGCAGGCGATGGATCTGCAGTGCTCTCGCTGGAAAGCGGACAGACCGTCAAGACGCGGCTGGTGGCGGGCGCAGACGGGGTCAAATCGCCCCTGCGCCAGGCGCTCGGGATCGCGACCGAGGGGCGCGACTATGGCAAGTCCGTTCTGACCGCGAATGTGAAGCTCGCGGAGCCACATCAGGGGATTGCCCGGCAACTCTTTGTTCCTGAAGGCCCGTTTGCGACGCTGCCTTTGATGGGTGATCGTGCGAACCTGGCCTGGTACATGAAGCGCGGCGCCGCCGAGGCGCTGTCGGCTCAGCCGGTCGTTGCCATTGAGGCAGAGCTTAATCACCGGTTCGCCAGCTTTGCAGGTAAAATGCAGATTGAAGGCGAGGTTGGCAGTTATCCGCTCGTTTTGCAGATTGCAACAGAGCTGACAGGCCCACGCGCGGTTTTGCTGGGTGATGCCGCGCGGCGTGTGAACCCGCTGGCGGGCCAAGGCCTTAATCAGGGTTTTCGCGATGTTGCTGCACTAATTGATGTGATCGAAGATGCCAGCCGCGCGGGCCTCGATATCGGGTCACAGACCGTCCTTGATCAATACTCACAGGCGCGCAGGCTTGAGGGTGCAGGATCTGCGTTAATCCTTGATGGCATTGACCGGCTGTTTTCGAACGATGCGCTATTGACCAAGCCCCTGCGGGGCCTTGGCCTAATGGCCGCGAGCCGGATCAAGCCGCTGCGCCGGTTCCTTGCCCGCAGAGCCAGCGCAACCGAAGAGGGCGTGCCGCGATCGATGACAGATTGGTAGCGGCCTGACCGGTCAATCGAGCCAGAGAGCACCGCGATTGTAGAGATAAATGAATGCCTCGGTCGATTCCTTTGCCGCCCGGGCGGCCAGCTCGCCGGCCATCCGCCGGTTGGCGTGGCGCTGCAGACAGGCAAATCCCAGAAGCGGAATTCCGCTCCACCAAGCAACGAAGAATGTTGCCGGTATTGACGCGAACAGAAGAAGGTCGGCGACAAGGTCGAGCAGGTGAATGCGGTTGACGTGATGTCGGCCATAAGGACGCAGAACGTCCAGCCGCTTATGCAGCCAATCAGAGTCCAGGGCCCAGGTCTGATCGACGGTGGCCGCCACCCTCACGGTGGCTCGGTCGCGGCGCCCTGTCCTTGGAATTGTTTTATACGCTACGCTCATCGACACCCTCCGCGTCACACTGTTTTTAGCGCGCAGGGCTTAATCAAAACCTTATGTCGAGCGATTGGCTGGGCGTGCTTCGATCGAAAGGGCGTGCAGGCCGCTATCAAATTCTGACTTTAATGCTGACATTACAGCGCGTTGCATATCGACGCGCCGCATGCCGTCAAAATGAGATGAAACAATCTTCACATTAAAATGGGTTTCGCCTGCCTCTGATGCGCCGGCATGACCGGCATGTCGGGCGCTATCATCCTTAACCTCGAGCGCGATGGGAGAGAATTTTTCTGTGAGAATCTGCTCAATGCTGCGAATTCTTGTCATGACTGCTGGCCTCTTTGACGCGAAGCGACTATGTTCCCGCGCTGATGAAAGATGATTACGACTACCGCGTTAAGTTCACCGATATAAGGGTGAAGAAGCCTTCGGGCGGTAAAGGCCGTTCGAAAGAGGCAGAGACGCGCATTTGCGAACAAGATGGATGCGACCTTCCGGGCGAGCATCCGGCGCCCAAGAGGATCGGTGATGGCAAGCACTGGTTCTGCAAAAAGCATGCGGCCGAATACAACCGGTCTTTCAATTTCTTTGACACGATGACCGAAGAGCAATTGAAGGATTTCAACGAGAATTCCCGTTATGGTTTCACGCCAACCTGGAAAATGGGTGCCGGGCCGATGGGCGGCAGCAAGGCGTCGACCAGTCATGATCCGCGCACATGGCGGGGTAAAGAGTTCTTTGATCAGGCCGCGGAGGCGCGCGAAGCGCGTAAAACAACCGGTCGCAAGGCGACGGGGGTCGCGGCGCGGGCACTTGGTGAGCTTGATCTTGAGCCGGATGCCAAACCGACGGAAATCCGGGTGCGATACGCTGAATATGTGCGCCGGTTTCACCCTGACTCCAATGGCGGTGACCGATCGTCAGAACACAAGCTTGCGCGTGTTATCCGCGCTGGAAAAACCCTTAAGGCAGCGGGTCTTATGAAGGATTAGCGGCGGTTTTGCTTGCTGTTTTCTTCAAATCGCGTCACGAAGCCGAGATGGAAAAATCCCCTAAACTGTCATATGCCGAATATTTCGAGCACCCGGTCAAACGTGGCTTTGTTCGAACTATTGAGCGTATTTCCGGGCAGCCGCATCTGCAAAAACTCTACGAGACTTATCGCAAGGAGTTGGCGCATGAGCCGTTTTTCTCTGCGGCCGTCAAACTGCTCGATCTGGATGTCCAGTTTAACAGCGCGCGCCTGGCGCAGATACCTCGGCATGGACCGCTTGTGATTGTCGCCAATCACCCGTTCGGATTTCTGGATGGCTTGCTGATTGCCTGGATTGTCTCACTGCGGCGGACAGACTTTAAAGTGCTGACAAACGCGGTTCTTGATGGCGCGCCCGAGGCAAGCGATTGGCTGCTGCCGATTGATTTTGCGCCGACGCGCGAAGCACAGAAGACCAATCTTGCGACCCGGGCAGAAAGCCTGGAAAGACTGAAAGCGGGCGAGTGTATTGTGGTGTTTCCCGCGGGAGGTGTTTCAACCTCGCCGACACCTTTTTCCAGATGCGCCGTCGATGATACTTGGAAACCTTTCACAGCCAAACTGATTACACGCAGCGATGCGCATGTGACGCCAATCTTCTTTGAAGGGCAGAACTCACGGCTGTTTCAGTGGGCAAGTCACATGTCCATCGAGTTGCGTCTGGCCCTGATCTTCCGAGAGGTCAAACGACGCATCGGGACGGCCCTACCGGTCCATATTGGAGAAACGCTCAGCCCGCATGATTTATCCGGTGTCGGCAAGCGCCATGATTTGATGGCCTTCTTGCGCGCCCAGACTTACGGCATGGCACCGCAACGGCTTCACGCCGCGCTGGCCAAGGCTGAGGCTCAGTTCGAACAGAACAAGCCGGCGATTTTTCACTGATCAGGGAATATAAACGGTATATTCCACCTCTGCCTCAACGTCGAAGACGCCTTCGCTGAGGTCGATATTGCCGGTATTCCAGCGATAATCGAGGTCAAAGCGGACCGATTGATCGGGGATGGTACCAGGCGCAATGGCCGTGCGGCGGTTGCCTGTGAACAGGGTTTGCCCGCCGGTCAGGTTGGAGAGGCGGCGATAATTGGTCCAGGTCAGCCCGGATGTCGCTGAGTTTCCGGTATGCGGGCGCTGAGATGCGCTGCCCCAGGATAGGCCACCATCCGTGCCATTGGTCCGAATACGTACGCGCAGTCGAATGAGATTGAGGTCAGCCGGATCGCCAACGGCGCTGGAGACAACATCAATATTGAATGCCTTGTTGGAGGCGACATAGAAACTGGAAAAGATATCGCTGCGGATTGTGCGTACGTCCGTCGTGGCGTCGAGTTCGAAGGCCGTGAAGCTATCAGAGGCATCGGTCACGCGGTCGCCATTGGCGCGCGTGTCCTGGTTGGGGCCATCTGCGATGCGCTGAATGCGCAAAGTCGCGCCGGCATCGTCAGCATAGCTGTCGTCCAGCGGGTCGAGTGTTCCGGTCAGAACGGGCGTCACGTCTGTGCCGATCAGATCGGTATTGGCCCCGCCATCCTCAATGATGAAGTCTGACGCGATTGGCGCGGCGCCCGCACTATCGGCCGCCCAGACAATGGCTACACCGTCGACCTTGAAGTGCGGGCGATCAGCGACAGAGCCTGCTGACGGCAAGGCGAATGCCGAGACGAGGCCCGCCGAAATGGCGAGCGGGCGAGCAAAACGCGTCGCGCGGCACAGCATTAACGCAATCATTTGACCAGATATCGCATAACTCTGTTCGGATACGGATAATCGCCGGCGTGGAATTTTCCGCCAAAATTAACCAATTGCACGGGATTTGCCCTCTTGCGTTTCATGGCCAATCCCTTTCTTTGGCGCGGGGTTTCAGAAGGAGAAACCGGGCATGCCTGGGGTTGTGGTTGTTGGCGCTCAATGGGGCGATGAAGGCAAGGGCAAAATTGTCGACTGGCTCTCTCATCGCGCGGATGTCATCGCGCGGTTTCAAGGGGGACACAATGCCGGCCATACGCTGGTTATTGATAGGACAACCTATAAGCTGAACCTGTTGCCATCCGGTGTTGTGCGCGGCGGCAAAATGTCGGTCATCGGCAATGGCGTCGTCGTCGACCCGTGGCAGCTTTTGTCAGAGCTCGACAATATGTCGGCAGCTGGCATCACGCTCACCCCGGATGATCTTCTGCTGGCCGAGACAGCGTGTCTGATCTTGCCGTGGCATAAGGATCTCGATGGCGCACGCGAGGGCGCTGCGAATGATGGCGCCAAAATCGGCACGACGAAGCGCGGTATCGGCCCGGCATATGAAGACAAGGTGGGTCGCCGGGCCGTTCGCGTGGCCGACCTTGCCGATGAAGAAGCGCTTGACCAAAAGCTGGAGCGTTTGATCGCACATCATGCACCGCTGCGCAGCGGACTTGGTCTCGATGCGCCGGATGCCACCGCGTTGAAAGCCGACCTGATGGCGATTTCTGATCGCATTCTCTCCTTCGCTGGGCCGGCTTGGAAGATCCTCGGCGAGAGTGAGAAGCTTGGGCGGCGTATTCTGTTTGAGGGCGCGCAAGGGGTCATGCTGGATGTCGACCATGGCACCTATCCCTTTGTGACCTCATCGAATGTTGTCGCCGGCCAAGCCGCGGCCGGAACAGGGCTTGGCCCGCGCGCGGTCAGTTACGTTTTGGGTCTCGCCAAGGCTTACACCACCCGGGTTGGCGCCGGCCCGTTTCCAAC
>JBCCMX010000065.1:0-11351 GCA_039026135.1 Pseudomonadota bacterium
CGGGTCGTTCCAATCTTGATCACGCGCAATGCGCGCATAAGCTGAGCCGACGCGCGCGTTTCCGCGCTGTGTCTGGAACGCTGGGAAAAGATGGTACGCCCAACAGGATTCGAACCTGTGACCTACTGATTAAAAGTCAGTAGCTCTACCAACAGAGCTATTGTCGCATCCGAACGGGTCATGTAGTTGAGCGGGTCTGGCAGGTCAACGGATTTTACAGCGCAGATGCAGCCGCGATCAGGTCTTGGGGTTAGAACGCGTCCCGGCCCATTTGCCGCTGAACTCAGCGCGGAAGGCCGGGAATGTCCCGTCGGCAATCGTCTCTCGCATGCGCGCCATAAGCTGTTGAAAGAAGACGGTGTTGTGCCAGGTGAGCACCATGGAGCCGAGATATTCGCCCGACCGGATCAGGTGATGCAAATAGGCGCGCGAATAGTCCTGGCTGGCCGGGCCCGGCACGCGCGGGTCAACCGGTGAGAGATCCTCGGCAAATTGCGCATTCTTCAGATTGATCGGGCCGTCCCATGTCCAGGCCTGACCATGGCGGCCCGTGCGCGTCGGCAGCACACAGTCAAACATATCAATGCCGCGCGCGACCGCTTCGATCAGGTCAATCGGTTTGCCAACGCCCATCACATAGCGCGGCGCGGCGTCTGGCAAATGTGGGACGGTTAGATCAATCGTCTCGCACATCTGGTCATGTCCCTCACCGACCGCGAGGCCGCCAATGGCGATGCCGCCAAAGCCCTGGGCCGCCACCGCTTTGGCCGATTGCTCGCGCAGATCGCCATAGGTTGAGCCTTGAACGATGCCGAACAGGGTCTGGGCCTCGCGCGCGCCAAACGCGGCGAGCGAGGCCTCGCCCCAGCGCAGAGACAGGTCCATGGATCGGGCCGCCTCGTCATGGCTGCAGGGCCAATCGGTGCACTCATCAAGCTGCATTGAAATGTCGGCGCCGAGTAAATCGGCCTGAATTTCAATCGATCGCGCCGGGGTGAGACGGTGTTTGGAGCCGTCTAGATGGCTTTGAAATGTGACCCCTTCATCATCAAGCTTGCGCAGCTGGCTGAGCGACCAGATCTGAAACCCGCCCGAATCGGTGAGGATCGGCCCGGACCATTTGGCAAAGCTGTGCAGCCCGCCGAGGCGCTGCACCCGCTCGGCGCCGGGCCGCAGCATCAGGTGATAGGTATTGCCGAGGATGATATCGGCGCCGGCGGCCTCGACCTGGTCCATATACAGCGCCTTGACTGTCGCGGCGGTCCCCACCGGCATGAAGGCGGGCGTGCGAATATCGCCGCGCGGTGTGCGCAAAATGCCCGTCCGCGCCGCGCCGCTGCGAGCGGAGATATCAAACGGGAAACCTGCCATGTCCGCTAGCCCATCAGAGCCTTGATCTTGGCCGCATCAATGCGCGCGTCGGCGAACCGGTTGAGCAAAAGCGCCGACAGCTTCGCCCGCTCAGCGAGGCTGGAGACAATCATATATTCCTCATCGGAATGGATCCGCCCGCCAAGCACGCCGAGCGTATCAACATTCGGGACGCCGGCAGCAAAAATATTGTTACCCTCGCACACCCCGCCTGTGTCGACGAATTCCAGCGAAAGGCCCATCGCCTCGCCGGTCTCTGAAACGGCGCTGAACAAAGCCTGCTGGGCCGCATTGCGCGGCTTGGGCGGGCGATAGAAACCGCCATGCAAATGCCCGGAAATGCCAGGCCGCGCGAGGGCGGCTTCAAACAGTATCTGGACGCGGGATGCCGTCCAGTTGGCCGCCTCAGCATCGGGCGCGCGGCAGCCAAAACGGATCACTGCCACATCCGGCACGATATTGACCGGGGCGCCGCCATCGATTGAGCCAACATTGACCGTCACGCCGTCGCGCTGGCCGTTCAGCGCTTCCAGCCCGGCCACAAGATGGGCCGCCGCCTCGATCGCGCTTGCCCCCTCGGCCTTGGCGCGCCCGGCATGGGCGGCGCGGCCATTCAGGACAATGTCATATACAGCAGAGCCCTTACGTCCGCCGGACATAGCGCCGCTATCCATACAGGGCTCGTAGGTCATGCCGATCATGGCGCCGGACTGGGCCGCCCTTGTGAGCGCATCGGCGCTGGCAAAATTGCCGATCTCTTCATCCGGCGTGAGAACAATCTGATAGCCGAGCGTGTCTTTCAGCGGCCCTGTTTCAAACGCCTGGAGCGCGCCGAGCATAACCGAAATACCGCCCTTCATATCGGCAAGGCCGGGCCCGTTGAGGCGCCCCTCGCCAAGATCGGTGATACTTTCAAAGGTCTCGGGCGGAAAAACCGTATCATAATGGCCGCTCATGATGATCTGGACCGGCGCATTGGGCCGAGCGGTCACGTTCAAGACCGGCGCGGTCTCAAACGTGTCGACCTCGCCGCGCTCTGACACGGTTTCGAAGGGGACAGCCGCTTCAAGGGACACCTCGGCATCCAGCGCAGAAAAGGCATCGGCCAGTTTCGGCGCCAGGGCATCGAGCCCGTCTTTGTTCCAGCTGCCCGTATTGATGGCCGACCAGTCGAGCGTGCGCGCCAGCATATCGTCGGCCAGCCCGTCAACAGCGTCGCAAAGCGCCTGATCGGAAACGGTCAAATCACGTATGGTCATCATGTCGATCTGTTTTCACGAGACGCCGAGATACGCAAGAGCCTGTGGCCGTTGCGCAGCGCCGCATTAATGTACTCGACCTAGATGTAGCCCGCCTGTCTGGCGATCCAAACAAAAAGGCCCCGGCGGGTGCGCCAGGGCCTTGATGTATCCATGCGCACTGCGTTTACGCGGTGTCAAACGCAACGAGATCGGCCGTTGCCGCGTCTAGACGATCTTCGACGGTCTGGCATTCTTCTGTCGGGTCACCGCCCAGGACAGCGAGCTTGTCGCAGCGCCTTTTCTCGACTTTCAAGTCTTCAACCAAGCTTGAAATCTCAAACCGGGCAAGCGCTGTCGCTGTGGCTTCTTCGGCATCCATAAAGCCAATCCAGCCCCGGCCACCGCGGCTGTTCGACTTGCGGAAAGCCTCTCGGGCACCGGCCCGATCGTCGCCTTCATAACGGGCCTGACCAATCAGGACCCAGGCCAGAGACGTATCCCGCAGCCCGCCCTTATTGAGCGCCTTGGTCAGGTTCTCTTCGGCCAGATCCCAGTCCTTCAGCTCGACATAGGAACGGCCAAGGCGCTCATACATCTGGCCGTTTGTGCTCATCAGCGCGGCTTCCTCAATGACGGGAATGGCGCGTTTGAACTCGCGGGCCACCTGGTAGAGGTTCGCCAGAAGCTCAAGGTTTTTATAATCCTTGGTGATCCGGCCCGCATTCATTTCCTTTTCCAGAACGCGCGCGGCCTGAAACGGGGCATTGAACTGATTGTAGAAGTTGACCACGCGGATCAGCTCAGCTTCGGTTTCCAGAATACCGCCAGCATAAAGCGCCTGTTGCACGGCAAAGGCGCGGCGGTCACGATTGGCCCGGAAATAGTCACCCGAAATCGCGTCCCAGAGCATCCGCTCATTCGGATTCTTGATCAGAAGATATTCGAGTAATTCGGCTTTCTTGGCGAGATTGCCGGTCTCATCATAAAGGAAGATCAGGAAGTCATAGACCTCTCGCTTAGCGTTTGGCCCGTCTTCCTTGAACACCGCTTCTGCCCATTTGAGCGACTCGCGATAATTCTCCTTCTTCTGGTAAATCACCGCCAGAATCCACTTCTGACTGCGATCTGGCTGGCCGCCGCCAGCAAGCCACTTATTCATGTACTCCAGAGACCGATCGAGATCATCCAGGGTCAGATAGATCTGGGAGATATTGAAGTGAGCCTGGGCCACTGCATCACCCTTGATATAGCCATCCTGGATCAGACGCAGCAGGTCATTGATCGCGCCGCGATAGTCTTCCGATTCCAGCTTGATGGCCGCGCCAAGCTGCAAGGCCGCGCCGAACTCATAGCAGTTCAGCTCTTGCTGACGCAGCGTATTGAGATGAACCAGAGCGCCTTGCGGATTATCATTGGTCATAATCTCGTTTTCGGCCTTGAGATAAATCTCAGCATTCTTCGAGGTAAATGCCGTCTCCTCACAGGCCTGCGCGACGGAGACCGTGGAGATTGCCCCCACAAACCCGCCGACAATAGCGACGTCACGAAGTCTCGATAGTACACTCATGGGTCTTACTCCTTAGTCAGCGAGCCTGAATTCCAGCGGGTAAACAACATTGCGGCGTTCGGCAGCCTGGCCGCGAATAATTTTCGGCGCAAATTCCACACGGCTCACAGCGCGTTCGGCTTCACGCTTGAACACGCTAGAAGTGCAATCGGCTTCAACATTGTACGGCTTGCCGCGTGTATCCACATCAAAGCGAACGTCGCAGCTGCCTTCCTCGCCGCGCGAGAGTGCACGCTGAGGATAGTTGGGCAGCGGTGGCCGGATCGGCTGGGCATCGCGGTCGGAGATCGCAATCGGATCAAACGCGATCGACGTGCTGTCAATATCAAGCTCTGTTGGCGCTGCCCCCTGAATATCAGGCGTTGGCAGATCAATCTGAGACTTGGTGGTCGCCAGTTTTGGCGGAGGTGGCGGCTTGGCGGCCGAATCAATCCGACTCGCCTTTGAGCGCGTACGCCGGTTGACCTGCTGATCATCGTCGGCCGGTGTAATGCGCTCAATCACACGCTGGGCTTCCACATCCGGCTCAACATAGGGTCGGTTGATCAGTTTATACATGATTGTGAACAGGGCGAAGGTGACGACCGCCGCGAGCGGCACACCAATGCCAAGGCGAATTAGAGAACTGCTAAACATCTCGTCTCCTATCCTTCGACTGTTGAGATCGGAATCTGGGTGAGCCCGTCTTCCTTATTGATGATCTCGATCAGCTCAATCAGAATGCCGGCATCTGAGTCCTTGTCGACCTGGACGACCAGCTTGCCCTTGGGATTGTCTTCACGTGCTTCGCGCAACTTGAAGCCAATCTCCTGCATCGAGACCTGCTCTTTCGCCATCCAGATTTCATTGTCTTCGTCAATGGCGACCAGAATCCCAAGCGGGTTCTGCTTGCTCAGATTATCCACGTCCTGACGGTCAATATCGATGCCCGGTTCGCGGATAAATTGGGCCGTTACAATAAAGAAGATAAGCAGAATAAACACCACATCAAGCATCGGTGTGAGGTTTACATCATCGTCGGAGCCACCTTCGGCCACAACACGTTGTCGTCTTGCCATGCTCTGCCTCCCTTACTCTGCTGTGCGGATCACGTTGACCCGCTCCATCTGCGCATTATACGCCTCATCGCGAATTTTGATAATCGTCCCACTCTTGGCTTTTGAGTGGGCCTGGATCACCAATGCGCTTTCAGGATTTTCCGCCCGAAGACGCTCCATATTTGCGCGCACGCCGCCAATATCGGTCAGGCGACCGTTCACACGGATGAGGTCATCTTCATTCACATAGACAACAATCGCCGGAACCGGTGGCGGCGGTGTTGGCGAATTATTCGGTGGTGGCGGCGGCTCGAGGCCAATCGCCCGTTCCTGAATAAAGGTTGATGTCACGATAAAGAAGATGAGGAGAATGAAGACCACGTCCAGCATGGGCGTCAGGTCAACATTGGCTTCCTCAGCCGGTCTTGTTTTACGTCCCCGCATCTCAACCGATCTCCATATCATCTTCAAGCTGCTGGATCAGACGCTTCACGCGCCGGTCCATGCCCGATGTGAACAGGATCCCGGAAATGGACGCGACCATGCCGGCCATTGTGGGAATCGTCGCCTGAGAGACACCGCGCGACATCGCCTTGGCATCCGCGCCATCAGTGATCGCCATATAGTCAAACACGGTGACCATACCGGTCACGGTGCCGAGCAGTCCAAGCAGCGGCGCCAGGGCGACGAGCGCCTTGGTGAATACGACATTCGATTGCGCTTTCTGGCGCACCTCAGAGACCAGCTTGTCCTTGATCCAGTGAGCGAAGGTTGATTTGTGATCAGAGCGCGACTGCCACTCTGATAACGCCTCTTTTGCGTAGGAATCATGAGCAAAGCGGAAGTAGAAGAGCCGCTCCAGGATCAAGGCCCACATCACAAATGTGGCGGCCATGATCGCGAGGAGGACGGGACCGCCTCGCTCAAGAAATTCCTGCAGTTCGGTTAAACCCAATCCCATAGGGGGGCCTCCGATCAGCGGTGACGGCCTAAGCCGTCACCGAACCTCGTTCGGCACGCTCGGCCACAAGGCCAGCGGCTTGCTCATCCAGCACCTGCTGATTGCCGCGTGCCATGGATGCGGCAACCGCGTGAAGCAGAAGCAGCGGAATGGCAGCAACCAGACCCAGAACAGTTGTCATCAACGCGGTTGAAATACCGCCCGCCATCAGTTTCGGATCACCGGCACCGAAATTTGTAATCGCGGTAAAGGTTATGATCATACCGATAACAGTACCGAGCAGACCCATGAGCGGGGCGACAGCAGCGAGAACTTTGACCACGTCATTAAAGCGCTCGATACGCGGTGATTCGCGCAGGATTTGCTCGTCCAGTTTCAGCTCAAGCGTTTCGAGATCAGCATTCTTGTTGGTCTCATAAGCCTCAAACACGCGGGCAAGCGGGTTGCCATCGCCAGCCGTCTTGGTCTTGGCGGTGCGCCCCATCGCGCCGCCCATCAGGAACAGCGTGAAGATTTTAAAGATGGCCAGCAAAGAGCCGATCAGAAGCAGCACCAGAATGACGTAACCAACCGTTCCGCCCTGATTGATCCGCTCGCTAAATGTCGGTGTTTCACCGGCAATCGCGAAGAGGTCACCTTTACTCGGGTCAAACGGAATGGTGATCGTCTCACCATCGGAATTGACCAGACGCCCCATGGCGGAGCGGAACTTGCCGCTTGGCTGGGCCTTGAAGACGCGCAGATAGGGCTCGTCTGTCCCGGCAGTGACCATTTCAGCGAAACGCACATCATCTGTTGTCGCGGCGGTAAAGATGCCCACGCGCATGATTTCAGCCTCGATTGTCTCGCCTTCCGAACCGGCGCCGGCCACGTCAGCGGTGAACGCCTTGACCTCTGACTGAGCGATCATCTCTGTCAGCATCGCCTTGGGCAGGGAATCCAGATCCTCGCGGGTCGGCAGCGCGCGGGCCTGAGAGACGTCTGAGAGCTGCTCAACGCGGCCAGGATATTCAAACTTGGAGAGCGAGGAGTCGATGATTGGCATCGTCTCACCAGCTGCAGAACGGAATTGACCGAGCAGCTCACCGAAATCACCGGCTTGCTCTTCAAGCTCAGCAGAGAGCTCAGAGAGAATGGCTTCGTTGGCATCGAACTCTGCATTAAGCCTTGCACCGACGGCATTGGCGGCCGCCAGCTCTGAGCGTGCCTGCGCCATCGCGGCGGCTTGCGCATCACGATCACGCTGGAACGCTTCGACACGCTCACGATCTTCAGCAGATTGTTGTTGGGCCGTGGCCAGAACGCGCTGCTTGATATCGCTCAAGCTGGTATTCTGTGCAGAGGCAGGGGCGGAAATGGCCATTGTGGAGCCGGCAATAAGCGCCGCGACACCAAGGGCCTTGAAGGATTTGCTCATCATTTTCATTGGATTTGAACCTTACAAGTTGTCGGGCGTCTTAATTGACTGCGAATTTGGCTGCAGGAGCGTAGATCACGCCAGGCGTTGTCGTGCCTTTGGCAATCTTGATCGCTTTCGCGACGTCTTCCTTGAAGCGGCTTTCAACATCGACCCATTGACCGGTTGCGCGGTCATAACGTGCAGCATAGCGCTGATCGGGGGACATGTAGACAAGGGCGACACGGCCATAGAGGAACATGTCGACTTTGACGGTCTTGTCGTCGACCTGAACATCTTCGGACCAGGTGCTGACCGTGCGGCCATATTCCATTTCGGACTTATAAGCCTCGACGATGAGGCGATACTGCTCAACGATTGGCACATCAGCGCTTTCCATCGCTGTCTTCAGGGTGTCGAGGCGCGCGCGACGCTCGTCCAGCTTGAATGGCAGGTCAGCCGATACGAAGGCTTCCAGATCAGCGATCATGTCCTGAAGCATGGGGACAGTCTGAGCTGTAATCTCGTCGACGCGGCTAAGCTGATCTTCCAGCGAGGCCATTTCGCGAACCTGTGATTCGACCACTTTTTGCTGTTGGCGCGAGTAGAGCTCTGCGGCCTGCTTGCGTTGAAGCAATGTCCGGAATTCGCCAACCATGTCCGACCGCTCGTCGTCCAGCTGATTGATGCGAACCTGTGTGGCTTCGGCGCGGCGCGTGGCCTCTTCGCCGGCGTCCAGGGTCGAACTCAATTCACTTTGGGCGAACGCGGGTAGCGACACTCCAACCATAATAGCCGCTGCGATCATTCCGCGGGCCGGTGTCAGAACTTTCTTCATAAAGTCTGCCTCTCACTTTCCGATTGGCGCCCGCCGCCAGCGGCACGCACTAAAACCTGTTTTTGACGAATAGAACTCTACTCGCCGCTTTGCAGCTCACCGGGCCACACAAACGTGCCCGAAGGAAAAAGAGAAATGGCGGAATATTCCGTCACTTCCCCCCGATTTTTTTTGAGGCGTTGATCGCCTTCTATGGTTCTTGTCTTCGAATTTCTATTGCAACAGATATTCGGGACAAATCGACGCTAGCAGCCTGCGACGCATCGATCAATCCTCCTAAAACTTTCGTTCATAATTATGACGATCACAAGACCGCCTGAAGAAAAGTTTGCATCAATTGCAGTGCACTTCCGGTACAAGTTCAAACGATTGAATTTGAGAGTGGCTGGGGTGCCAGGATTCGAACCTGGGAATGCCGATACCAAAAACCGGTGCCTTACCACTTGGCGACACCCCAACTGAGCGGCGGACATAACGAATACGGCGAGGCGTTGCAACACCTAATGGCAAGCCTTTTGCACTGGCCGCACCGCCGGTAATGCGCGGCGGCGGAACGAGGCCCATGCCCGAGCCAGCCGACACAATAAAGGCCCCCGTTTCTGGGGAATCGTTTTGACAAACGTGCCGCGCACCCACACATCGAAATAGACGATTGAGCGTGGGAGCGTGACTTATGAGAACATTTCTATTTGCCTCGCTGGGGGCCTTTGTCGGGACAATGGTCGGGCTGATCCTTCTGGTCATGATCGCCATTGGTTCAGTCAGGGCGCGGGTGGCAAGCATGACGCCGACGGCGCAGCTGCCCGACACCTATGTTCTGGAAATGGATCTGCGGCAGGAAATACCAGATCAATCCCCGCTCTCGGGGCCTGCGGCTGTGTTTGGACCGATGCCCGGTTTCATCGACATTCTGATGCGGCTGGAGGCCGCCAAGACGGACGATAATGTCGCCGGTGTGTTTATCCGCGGCGCCGAATTCGGAATCGGCTCGGCACGATCGGAGGAATTGCGCGCCGCGCTGCTCGATTTCAAGAGCGACGGAAAGTTCGTCCTGGCGCACAGCCAGGGCACCTATGGCGGCGGGCCATCGGTTTACCGCGCACTGGCGAGCGCCGATGAGATCTGGGTGCAGCCTGGCAGCGAGCTGATCGCGAGCGGGATTACGCTGGAAACGCTGTTCATGCGGGACCTGTTCGACAATCTGTCCATCACGCCCCAGTTCGAAGCGTTCCACGAGTACAAGAATGCGCCGAACACTTACACTGAAGCGGGCTATACAGACGCCCATCGCCTAGCGCTGGCCGATATGGCCGTCTCGCTCTGGAACCAGTCGCTGGGCGATATTGCATCTGATCGCGGCCTCTCAGTTGCCGAGGTGACTGGTGCGCTGGAAGCGACCCCGTTGAATGCCGATGACATGATCGCCCTCGGGCTCGCCGATCAGAACGGCTGGCCGGAAGATGCGATGGATGCCGCCCTTGATCGCGCAGGTGAGGATGCCGGCTTTGTCAGCATCAATAAATATGTCCCGCCATCATCGAAGTTTGGCTCGCCGACCATTGCGCTTGTCGGCGGCAATGGTGCCATCGTCACCGGCGGCAATGGCGGGTCTATCTTTAGCGAGGGGTCTGGTTTTGCATCGGACTCCATTGCTGCGGCCATCCTGGAAGCCGGGTCCAATGAACGGGTGGACGCGATTGTCTTTCGCGTCGACAGCCCGGGCGGCTCACCGACAGCCTCTGACCAGATCTGGCGAGCAATCGAGCGCGTTCAGGACGAGTATGAGGTCCCGGTCGTGGTTTCGATGGCTTCGGTTGCCGCTTCAGGCGGTTATTATGTGTCGACGGGCGCCGACTGGATCGTTGCCAACCGCGCGACGATCACTGGATCCATCGGCATTTTCGGTGGCAAGTTTGCCATCGCAGAGGGCCTCGCGCGGATTGGCGTGAATGCCGAGACCATCAGCGTGGGCGGACCGTTTTCCGGCGTCTTCTCGACTACGCAGGGCCTGACCGAAGCCCAGCGCGACATGATGCGTGAATGGTTGGGCCGCGGTTATGACCGGTTTATCGCGCTGGTGGCCGAGGGACGCGGCATGAGCGCAGAAGAGGTCGACGCGCGTGCGCGCGGCCGGGTCTGGACGGGCGAAGATGCCATGAGCCAGGGCCTTGTGGATGAGCTTGGCGGGCTGACAACCGCAATCGCAAAGGCCCGGGAGCTGGCTGAAATCGAGCCTGACGAGGCAATCCGCATTTTGAAGTATCCGCAGTTCCGGGCGCCCTTCCCCTTCGCAGCGCCCGGCGTTTCAGAAACCGCCACGGACCTGTCGGCGATTGGCGAGTTGACGGACATCCTGCGAGATCCGCGCGTGCAAAGCGTAATAGAAGAGCTGGAAGCGACCCGGTCTGGTCACCTACAGGTCCGCGCACCGGCGGTGTCTGAGCGCTAGAATGGCATTGCCAAAAGGCCCGTGCGGCGCCAAACCACATCGCCGCCTCGTTACGGGCGCTGTACATCACGATTTTAGCCTAAAGGCCTGCTTATGAACGCCCCGACGCGCGATATTGCTGCCAAGGACACTGTGGAGACGATGGAAGAGGTCCGTGAGACGGTCGACGCCATTGACCGCGCGCTTGTGACGCTGCTGGTCAAGCGCCAGGCCATGATGGATGCCGCCGCGCGCATCAAAGGCGAGCGGCATCTGGTTCTGGATCGCCCCCGCATCGAAGATGTTGTCAGCAAAGTGCTGGCCGAGGCCGAGCGTCAAGGCCTGTCAGCGGCCATTGCCGAACCGGTCTGGCGGACATTGATCGACCGCTGTATTGCCTATGAATATCAGTCGTTCGACGCCCTTAGCCCCGGCTTGGACAAGGCGTGACTGGCGCGCGGTCAATGGCGTCGACCGTCTCACGGACCTCTTCCATCGTCTCCACAGTGTCC
>JBCCMX010000066.1:0-11259 GCA_039026135.1 Pseudomonadota bacterium
CACTCATTCATGTCGACCGTGTATTCCTCCACCGATGGCGGATCATAGCTAATGCCGAACAGGGTAGCGACCACAGCGAGCGCGGCGCCAACACCGGCCGCGATCTGCTTGTTCTTTGGGTCCATATCCTTGTCGAGCACGATCCGGCCAGCAAGGCGGACGGCTTCCGCTTCTTCTTCCAGAACCAGCTTGGCGCGATCATCACGCTGATTGCCTTCCTGCCGCTGCTTGCCCTGATCCTGCTCGACAAGGATATGGATCCAAAGAACAAGCAGATCGCAACCGCTGTCGGCGCCGCGCTCGCTGTGGTCGCCACCCTGTTCGGCATTAGCTATGATCCGCCATCAGTGGAGGAATATACGGTCGACATGAATGAGTGCGCCGACCAGATCAAGAATAGTCTGCCCACCACATCATGCTCGCCGGAAGTGGCTGAACAGGCAAAGGAAATCGCTCGTGACACCGACGAGGTGCTCGATGCGACGCGTGATGCAGAAAATCCGAATGGCCGCGATGTGGTCTATTGGATTACCCCGCCTGAAGGTGATGAGCGCCATGACAGCCCGCGCGTCTTCCACCTCTGCGAAGATGTCAGCCCCCTGCGTGACAAACCGATCACCAGCGGCTCTGTCACCGAAGCCTATGCCCAGAATGCGATCCGCCTAACCAAGCAGATCCCGATGGAGCAAAACCAGTGCGGGTTTATTCGCGCAGAATAAGCACTGCGCTCACCAATCAGGACCGCGGCATTGTGTAGATGCCGCGGTCTTTTTTTGGGGCCGCCACGTTGCAGAAACTTCACAAAAAGACCCGTTTGGATTAACCCCTTCCTTAGCGTAAACTGATGTCCGGTCGTCAGCGGCGAGCCAGGAGGGTTCCATGCGCTTCATCCTGTTTTTAGTCTTATTTGCAATTGTTGGTTTTGCCGGCTGGATTACCGGTAGCCTCTATCCTGCGCCGCCATCTGTGCTGGCGCCGATCTCACAGTTCATGACGGACGCGCCGGCAAGCGACGAAGCGGCAGACCCTGATGCGTCAGAAGCGCCTGCAGAAGATGTCGAGGCGCCAACTGAACTGGTCGCCATCCCTGAACCGCCCGCCATATCGCCCGGCGACCCGGACGAGCAGTACCGCGCCTGGATCACAGAGGCGCGCGCCAAGCATCCCTATGCCGACAGCGAAGACAAAATGTATGCCGTGATGATGTGCGAGTCCGGCGGCAACCCGACCATCGTGAACCCGGCCGGGCCCTATGTCGGCCTGTTCCAATATGTTGCTAACACTTGGAACGGCGACTGGAATGACTATCGTGATGCCGGCATGACGGATGCGCGGGCACAGATTTTCGCCACGGCGCAGGCCTGGTCGCAAGGCATGCAAAACCAGTGGGGTTGCTATTCCCGCGCACATTAGGCCCGCTCACAAGACTGTGATCTTGGCCTGAACCGGCAAAAAACTACCCTGAATGCCTTTATTCTACCGTACTTATCGCCCATTTATGCATTTGCGCGATAAATCACATGCGCGCGAAGGGGAAAGACGCTGCCGATAATCGGGGTTAGAGATTTTTTCCAATAACCGGAACCGGACGCAGATGCCGCCAGGGCGGGTCTGAAAAAGGGGACATGGAGGACGATATTATGGCGAACACACCAACAAGCCGTGCCATCGCGCTGAGCCCGGAACAGGGCCTTAGCCGCTACCTCTCAGAGATTCGCAAGTTTCCGATGCTGTCAAAGGAAGAGGAATTCATGCTGGCCAAACGCTGGCAGGAGAATGAGGATTCCGAGGCTGCAGAGAAAATGGTCACCTCACACCTGCGTCTCGTGGCGAAGATCGCCATGGGCTATCGCGGCTATGGCCTGCCAATGGCCGAGGTTATCTCAGAGGGCAATGTCGGCCTGATGCAGTCGGTCAAGAAATTCGACCCCGACAAGGGCTTCCGCCTCGCCACTTATGCAATGTGGTGGATCCGCGCCTCAATTCAGGAATATATCCTGCGCTCCTGGAGCCTTGTGAAACTCGGCACCACAGCGGCGCAGAAGAAACTGTTCTTCAATCTGCGCCGCATGAAGGGGGAAATTGACGCGCTCGACAATGCGCAGCTGAACCCCGAACAGGTCGCGCATATTGCCACCAAGCTGAACGTCTCTGAGAAAGACGTGATCTCGATGAATGGCCGGATGAGCGGGTCTGACGCCTCGCTAAACGCCCCGATGGGCGCGGAAGGCGACATGGAATGGTTGGATTGGCTTGAGGACAGTGAGCCGAACCAGGCCGAAGAGTTCGCGCAGAACCAGGAATTTGATGCGCGTATGGAACTCTTGCAGACGGCAATGGCTGATCTGTCTGAGCGCGAGCAGCATATCCTGCAGGAACGCCGCCTGACCGATGAGCCCAAAACGCTGGAAGAGCTCTCAGAGGTCTATAATGTCAGCCGGGAGCGTATCCGCCAGATCGAGGTCCGCGCCTTTGAAAAGCTGCAAAAAGCCATGCAGAAGATGGCCAAAGAACAAGGCCTGCCAATCGGCGTCTAAGCCTTTTCCGTGCCTGCTTCCCCGGCCTCGTCCCATCGGCAGAGGTCGGGGAATTCCGGCTTGCCGCCTTAGCTGACTTCGCGGCCAATGGCGTAAAAGCGCTCGCGCCGCTGAACTTTCAGCTCCGCCGGCGTCAGATCCTTCAGCTCATCAAGCGCCTTCTCGATCGCGCGGCCCGCCGCCGAGATGGCTTTTTTCGGCTCGCGGTGGGCCCCGCCAACCGGCTCTTTGACCACCGCATCGACAATTTTCAGCTTTAACAGGTCCTTGCCGGTAATCTTCATCGCCTCGGCCGCATCGCGCGCCTTGGCCGCGTCCCGGTACAGGATCGAGGCGCATCCCTCCGGCGAGATCACCGAATAGATCGCATGCTGCATCATCAAGACCCGATTGGCCGCCGCGATCGCAATTGCGCCGCCAGACCCGCCCTCACCGATAATCAGCGAGACCATCGGAACATTCAGCGTCAGGCACCGCTCGGTTGAGCGCGCAATCGCTTCGGCTTGACCGCGCTCTTCACCGGCTTTGCCCGGAAAGGCCCCGGCCGTATCAACAAACGTGATCACCGGCAGCTTGAAGCGCTCTGCCAGATCCATCAGCCGCACAGCCTTGCGATAGCCTTCCGGGTGGGCCATGCCGAAATTATGTTTCAGTCGGCTCTCGGTCGTGCGGCCTTTTTCGTGACCGATTACGACAACCGACTGGCCGCGAAATTGGGCGAGGCCACCAATCACGGCCTCATCATTGCCGAACACGCGGTCGCCGGCCAGTTCCTGAAAATCATCAAACAGGCCGTCCAGATAATCGGTAAAATGCGGGCGCTCGGGGTGGCGTGCAACCTGCGTCTTGCGCCAGGGCGAAAGCTGGGCATAGAGCTCCTTGAGCTGCTTTGACGCCTTGTCGCGCAGACGCACCAGCTCATCGGAAATCTGCGGCCCGCCATCCTGCGCGGCGACCGATTCAAGCTCGGCGATTTTGGTTTCCAGTTCAGCCAGAGGCTTTTCGAAATCAAGATAAGTGGTTGGCATCAGACAAGAATAAACAGTCTTGTTCGGTTGTACCAGCCTTTTTGCGCCCCAACCGCCGGCCGGCTATTTCGCCAATGGATGCGCAGTCTCCAGCAGATCGGCGAGCTCATCGGTCATCACATGGGTGTAGATTTGCGTGGTTGAGATATCCGCATGCCCAAGCAGGGTCTGCACACTGCGCAGGTCAGCCCCGCCCTGCAGCAAATGGGTCGCATAGGCATGACGCAGGGCATGCGGGTGCACCTGCGCGGGGTCTAGCCCGGCTTTATGGGCCAGCGTGTCGAGCATTTGTGCCAGGCGCCGGCGGGTCAAATGGCCGGTCTTACCGCGCGACGGGAAGACAAACGCCTCGGCGCGTCCACGCGCGAGCGAGCCTTCCGGCAGAGTGTCTTCGCGCACGGATAGCCAGTTCATAAGGGCCACAAGCGCCGGCGCGCCAAGCGGGCACAAACGCTCCTTGCCGCCCTTGCCGCGAATGATGATCTCGCGCGTGTCCCACCGCCCGAGACGCCGGCGCGGCAAGCTGCCCATGGTCAGGCTGACAAGCTCGCTCACGCGCAAGCCAGCGCCATAAAGAAGCTCGACAAGACAGGTCAGGCGCACATCCTCGCCGCAAGCGGAGATCAACCGGTCGAGCTCTTCACGGCTCAGCACATCCGGGACAGACCGGCCAAGCTGTGGCCGCTCCAGCCGGGAGGTCGGGTTGTCCTTGCGATCGCCCTCTTCAAACAGGAACCGAAAGAAGCGTTTCAGCGCCGAGAGCTTGCGCGCCTGCGTGCTCGCTGCCAGTCCGTCCTTGCCCAGCGATTGCATCCAGTCTGAGAGGTCGCCTGCCTCGGCAACAGTCAATGCGCCGCCAAGGTAGCCCGACGCATCACGCAGATCACGTGCATAAGCCACCAACGTGTGCGGCGAGGCGCCCCGCTCGGCCGACATCATCTCCAGAAAGGCGTCAATCCGCGATAAATCACTCATGCCCCCAGCTTAACCGGGCAGGCCTTAACAAACCCTAGGTGTCATCAGCTTTGAGTGAGGCAAAATAGTCCCGGGTCAGCTTGAACACGATCGGGCTCAGCACAATCAGCGCGATCAGGTTTGGCGCCGCCATCAGGCCGGTAAAGGTATCGGCAATCAGCCAGAGCAGGTTTACGATATTGCTCACCTCACCTTCCAGCATAAGCGCCGCGGCGCCGCCCAGTGTGAACAGGATCCATGAAATGCGAAACGGCATGACGGAGCCTTCGCCAAACAGATACTCACAGCACCGCTCGCCATAATAGCTCCAGCCGAGAATGGTCGTGAAGCCAAACACGGCCAAGCCAATCGAGACGATATGCTGGCCAACGCCCGTCAGCGTGGCATCGAACGCCGCCACGGTCAGCGGTGCGCCCGTATCACATCCGTCAGGCTGGCCTGCGGCGAAGAAATCGCCGACATTCGCAGCCACCGGCAGGCAGTCCTGCGCGATAACGCCCGATGTCAGAATGACCAGCGCTGTGATCGTACAGACGATCAATGTATCGATAATTGTGCCCAGCATGGCCACGATACCCTGATTAACGGGGTCGTCATTCTTGGCTGCGGCATGCGCAATCGGCGCGGACCCCTGCCCGGCCTCATTCGAGAACACGCCGCGCGCAACACCTTTCTGCATGGCCAGCATTAACAGACCGATCGAGATGCCGGTGCCGGCGCTGTCAATCCCGAACGCGCCGCGAAAGATAACGCCGAAGGCCGCCGGAACCGCTTCAATGTTCAGCGCGATCACCAGCAAACCGGCTGAAATGTAACTGATCGCCATGACCGGCACCAGGCGGCTGGCCACAGACGCGATCCGCTGCACGCCGCCCAGAATCACCGCCGCCGCGCCGGTCGCCAGCACGATACCGGTCGCCAAGGGCGGGATGCCATACGTGTTGTTCAAAGCATCAGCGATAGAGTTGGACTGGATCGAGGCGCCGGTGCCCCAGCTTGCGAAAATGCCAAAGGTGGCAAACACGCCGCCGAGCCAGATCCACTTCTTGCCCATGCCGTTTTTGATATAATACATCGGGCCGCCGACATGGCGCCCATCCTTGTCGACCTCACGAAACTTCAGGGCGAGAACGCCTTCAGAATATTTCGATGCCGTGCCGACAATTGCCGTCATCCACATCCAGAACACCGCGCCCGGCCCGCCAATCGCGATTGCCGCGGCGACGCCGGCAATATTCCCCGTTCCGATAGTAGAGGACAGTGCCGTCATCAGTGCCCCGAAAGGCGAGACATCACCATCCTTGCTGTTATCGCGCTTGCGTACCAGCTCGCTAAAGGCATAGCCAAGCTTGGTCACAGAGATGAAACGCAGGCCCACGGTGAGGAAAAGCCCGGTGCCGAGCAGCAGAGTGAGCATCGGAATGCCCCAGACCAAGCCGTTCAAATCTCTGATGAGGTTTTCCATAAGCGCTCCGCCAGCTCGTTCGAATCGGTGATCTCGACCCTAAATAGGAAACGGGCGCTGTGAAGCGCCCGCACCGATATTTGTCTCAAATTTGTCGCACCACGCCCAAGGCCTAGCCGGCAAACCCCTCGCCAACGGCAAAGTCCCGCCGCGCCGAGACAATGGTCACAACCACGCCCGCCAGCACGTCGAGAAGGGCCATAACCGTGATGATGAAAAACACAGATGTTGCAAAATTCGGGTGCAGCAGAAACAGCATCAGGCAGATGATGAACAGGATCATGGAGGCGGCATGGTTCATGATCGTCGCCGTGCCGGTGCTGGTTGATTTCAGGATTTCCATGAACAGGACGGCGATAGACAGCACAATCAGCGCATCCCCCTTGGTCATGATCCATTCAGTGCCACCGGCAATCATAGAAACGCCCATTAGTTTCTGGCCCAGAATGGCCATCAAGGGCGAGCCTTTCTCGGTCAGGATTTGGTCGCCGGCTGTAATGGTTACAGGATCGCCGCTCGTCGTCAGCGCGATCAGACAATAAATGCCCACCGGAATGATAAACAGCGGAAATGCGCTCAGTGTTGCTCGCATTGGTCTTCCCTTTCTCAGCGGCAACCCAGTCCCGTCTTGGGCGGCCTTCTGCCTTTTGTCCTCGAGGCGGGCAGCAGCAAAAGCCGCGAAAATCGGGGGTTTGTCTGCCATCGCGTCATCCTCAGCTGGCAGTTAAACATATCCGCGCCAGAAGCAAAGCAGGCATTGGCTGACAAACGCAGCAAAAAGCGTCCTAGATCTCGTCCGCCCCGCCCGGATGACGCCGCCGGCGGATCAACCACATGACCCCGCGTAGGTCCGACAGGGCCGCCCAGAGCCGGCCAAAATTGGTGTATTTCGATTGGCCCGCGCCGCGCTCGCGATGATTGACGTCTCGAAATTCAACACCCAGGCCTTCGGCATTCATCAGGGCCGGCATATAGCGGTGCATATGATCGAAATAGGGTAGCGAGATAAACGCCTCACGCTTCATCACCTTGATGCCGCAGCCGCTATCGTCGCAATCATCGCGCAGCATGCGCCGGCGGATGGCATTGGCAAACCGGCTGCCAAACTTCTTCCAGGCGCTGTCCTTGCGGCTCGCGCGTCGTCCCATCACCATGGACAGCCCCTCTGGCGCATCAGCCCGGGTCAGCGTGCGATAAAGGTCGGGTAAATCGGCCGGGTCATTCTGCCCATCCCCGTCAAGCGTACCCACCACCGGCCCGCGCGCCGCAAGGATGGCGCTGCGCAAGGCGCGCGATTGGCCGGCATTCTTGCGATGGCTCAGCACGCGCAGCTCTGGATACGCGGTCTTCAGGCCCGCCAGAACCGATCTTGTCTCGTCTGTCGAGGCATCATCGACAATCACCATCTCAAAGGCCCGCCCTTCAAGCGCGCTGGCAATCTCAGACACGAGCTGCGCGGCATTGCCGGCCTCATTATGCATCGGCACACAGACAGAAAATTCAGGGCGATCAGTCACGAGATCAGGCCTCCGGCATTAAACAATTTGCTGCCTTTAGGGGAAAACGGAGAATTGCGAAACCGGGCGGCTGCGCGCATGACAGTTTTTATGTCAGCCCTGCCAATCGATGCCCTGCTACCGCAGATCTGTAACACCTTGAAACAGAAGGCGCGTCTTGTGCTGGCTGCGCCGCCCGGCGCGGGTAAAACCACACGCGTCCCGCTCGCCCTGGCTGGGCTGATTGAGGGCCTGCCCGCTCTGCCAGGCAAGATTGTGATGCTGGAACCGCGCCGGATCGCGGCCCGCATGGCCGCAGCCCGTATGGCCGACACATTGGGCGAACCGCTTGGACGAACCATTGGGCTCTCCACCCGGATCGACCGGCGCGTATCCAAAGACACTCTTATCGAGGTGATCACCGATGGCCTGTTTACCCGCCGCCTTCTGGCTGATCCGGACCTCAGCGGCGTTTCAGCTGTGATCTTTGATGAGGTTCACGAGCGCGGCCTCAACGGCGATCTTGGCCTGACATTGGCGCTCGAGGTTCAGGCCGCGCTGCGCGATGATCTGCACCTGCTTGCCATGTCGGCCACGCTGGATACCGCCCGGCTATCGGCTGTGCTTGATGCCCCGATTATCGAAAGCGACGGGCGCCAATACCCGGTTGAGACCCGCTATCTGGGCCGCACACGTGATCGCATCGAGGATCAGATGGCCCGCGCGATTGAACGCGCCAGCCGCGAGACGACCGGCTCGGTTCTCGCCTTTCTGCCAGGCGCAGGCGAGATCCGGCGAACGGCTGAGCGCCTTAACCTGCCGGATGATATCACTATCGCCCCGCTCTATGGCGCGCTTAGCCCGCAGGCGCAGGACGCAGCCATCAGTCCGGCGCCTGATGGCCAGCGCAAAATTGTCCTCGCCACCGATATTGCAGAGAGTGCGCTAACGATTGAAGGGGTCTCGGTTGTGGTCGACAGCGGCCTTGCCCGCGTGCCGGAATATGATCCCTCAGGCGCCAGCGCCAAACTCACCACCATTCGCGCCGCGCGCGCCAATGTGGATCAGCGCCGGGGGCGCGCGGGACGTTTGGGGCCCGGCATCTGTTATCGCTTGTGGGACGAGGCTGAAACGCGCGGGCTTATTGCCGCACCGGCGCCTGAAATCCTCAATGCAGACCTGTCCGGCCTTTTGCTGACCCTCGCCGATTGGGGCGAGCGTGACCCTACGCGCCTCACCTGGATCGATGCCCCGCCTGCCGGACGCTTGAAAGCCGCCCGCGCGCAGTTGACCGCCCTTGGCGCATTACAGGATGACGGCGCGCTCACGCCAAAGGGCAAAGCCATGGCGAACCTGCCGCTGGCCTCGCGCCTGGCGGCTTTGGTGGTCAGCGCCGCCAGCCCGGGTGAGACAGCCATGGCCGCCCGCATCGCCGCGCTCGCCAGCGAGGCGGGCATTGGCGGCCAGGACGCGGACCTGCGCACCCGCCTGACCCATTTTGCGCGTGAGACCAGCGCCCGCGCCAAGGCGCTGCGACGGCAGGCCGCCAGCTGGGGCGGCGAGGCCAAGCCCACCAGCGATCCGGCGCTGATCCTCGCCAAAGCCTGGCCGGACCGCCTCGCGAGGCGCCGCACCGCCGATAACGCAACCTATCTGCTCGCCTCCGGCCGCGCCGCGCAGCTTGACGAGACCGCCGCGCTGGCAAAATCCGAATGGCTGGTCGTCGCCGATATGATTGGCAGCGCCAAATCCGCACGGATCACGCTCGCTGCCAGTCTCAGCCATGACCAGGCGCTCGCCGCCGCCCCAATCGAGACCCGCGAGGAGGCCGTCTTCGATCCGGCCAGTCGCACCTTCAAGGCCCGCAAAGTCAAAGCGATTGGCGCGATCACCCTGTCAGAAACGCCCTTGCCCAAACCCTCTGGCGAGGCCGCGCGTGCCGCCTATCTTGCCCATATCAAACAGAATGGCTTTCTCGGCGTTGGCCTCGCCGACACCGTGTCAGCCCTTTGTGCCCGTATCGCCAAACTGCGCGCACTTTACGGCGAGGCCTGGCCGGCCTGGGATCTTGGCGAGCGGCAAGACAGCGTTGATGACTGGCTCGCTCCGGTGCTTGGCCAGACCGCGTTTACCTTGCCCAAGCCCGCCACTGTTCTGGATGCCGCCAAGGCTAGGCTCGACTGGCCCTTACCGCGCGACCTGGATCAGCTGGCACCGACCCATGTCAAATTGCCGAGTGGCCGTTCGGCCCCGATAGACTGGCTAGACGATCGCGCGCCACTGGTCGAGGCCCGCGTGCAGGAGCTGTATGGTGCCGCCGCGCACCTTCATATCGCAGAGGGCCGCGCGCCGATCACCATCCAGATGCTCTCGCCCGGCGGCAAGCCGGTCGCCACAACACAGGACCTGCCGGGCTTCTGGGCAGGCGGCTATGCGGACATGGCGAAAGACATGCGTGGCCGCTACCCCAAGCATGACTGGCCAGACGACCCGGCCAGCGCCAAACCGCATGCCGGTATGACAAAGGCGCGGCTGGCGAAGGGTTAGCTGATGAACGGCATTTCGAGCCAAGTCCTGCTGCCGCTGACCGGTTGTCCAATCGGCGCTGATCGATAACCTGCGCGTATTCATATCAGGGGACCATCATGGCAGGATTACTGGATCTACTCACAGGCACGCAGGCAGAGCCGGCGAAACAACAACTCGGCGCGCAGTTCGGGCTCGACGACGATTTAACGCAGAAGGCCATGGCGGCGCTGGTGCCCGCGCTGGCGGCCGGCCTTAAATCCAATGCCAGCCAGCCGGGCGGCGTGGAAGCGCTGCTCGGCGCACTCGATAAAGGCAGCCATAGCCGTTATCTCGACGAGCCGGGCCTGCTCAGCCAGCCTGAAACGACCAATGATGGCAACAGTATCCTTGGTCATCTCCTTGGCTCCAAAGAGATGAGCCGATCGGTGGCAAGCCAGGCCGCGGCGAAAACCGGCCTTGATTCCGATCTTCTGAAAAAGATGCTGCCCGTTGTGGCGACCATGGTGATGGGCTCGCTGTCCAAACGCACCGAAGACGAAGACACCGTCTCACAGCTTGCCGGGCTGCTGGGCGGCGGCGACACCAAGCAACAATCTGGCGGATTGGGCGGGCTGCTCGGCGGCATACTTGGCGGCGGTCAGTCCGGCCAGGCGCAGCAAAGCAATGGGCTTGGCATGCTCAGCGCGTTATTCGATGCCGACAAGGATGGCTCGGCCATGGATGATATTTTTCAGATGGTCCTCAAGGGCCGCCGTTAGGCCTCGCGCCAGGCGCCGCTGCCCAACCCGTCAAGCGTCCACTCGCCAATGCGATAGCGGATCAGGCGCAACGTCGGGAAACCCGCCGCCGCTGTCATCCGCCGGACCTGACGGTTTCGGCCCTCGCGAATGCTGATGGACAGCCAGCAATCAGGCACCGATTGGCGCACGCGGATGGGCGGGTTGCGCGGCCACAGGCCTTCTGGCGGCGCCACCAGGCTGACTTTGGCCGGTGCCGTCAGCCCGTCTTTCAGCTCCAGCCCCGCCCGCAAGGGTGCCAGATCCGCCTCGCCGGGGCGCCCTTCCACCTGCGCCCAGTAGGTCTTCTCCGTCTTGTATTTCGGATCACTTATGCGCGCTTGCAGCTTGCCATTATCGGTCAGCACCATCAGGCCCTCACTGTCCCGGTCGAGACGCCCGGCCGGATAAACGCCCGGCACATCAATATAGTCTGATAAGGTCGCCCGCCTG
>JBCCMX010000067.1:0-11054 GCA_039026135.1 Pseudomonadota bacterium
TCCGTGACTGACCTTATCCTCGCCCTGGACCAGGGGACAACCTCCAGCCGCGCGCTGACCTTTACCAAGGATGGGCAGATCCTCTCACAGGGCCAGATGGAGTTCACCCAGCATTATTCAAAGCCTGGCTGGGTGGAACATGACCCGGAAGCCATCTGGACAAGCGTGGTAAAAACCGCCCAGACAGCGATTGGCGACGCTGAGGCATTGGGCGGCCAAATCCGCGCCATAGGTATTACAAATCAGCGCGAAACCGTGATCTGCTGGGACCGCGCGACGGGCCAACCCATACACAATGCCATTGTCTGGCAGGACCGGCGCACCGCCGACACGTGCAATACCCTGAAGGCGGGCGGGCATGAAGAGGCCATTCGGGCGAAGACCGGCCTGCTGCTCGACCCCTATTTTTCGGCAACGAAAATTGCCTGGCTGCTGGACAATGTCGATGGCGCGCGGGCACGGGCCGAGCGCGGGGAACTTGCCTGCGGCACGGTGGATACATTCATGATCTGGCGCCTGACGGATGGTGCATCGCACGTGACAGACGAGACGAATGCCGCCCGGACACTGCTGTATAATATCCATGAGGGCGCCTGGGATGAGGACCTGCTTGACCTGTTCAATATCCCGGCCTCGCTTCTGCCAGAAGTGAAGCTGAGCGCGGATGATTTCGGCCAGGCGAGCGGTGACATATTGGGCCTCGACATCCCGATCACCGGCGTCGCGGGCGACCAGCAATCAGCCTCTTTCGGGCAGGGGTGTACCGCGCCCGGCATGACCAAAGCGACCTATGGGACCGGCTGTTTCGTCCTGATGAATACCGGCCATGAGGCCGCGCTGTCAGACAATCGATTGCTGACAACCCGCGCCTGCCGCACCAGCGGACCACCCGTCTTTGCCATGGAGGGCTCGATCTTTGTCGCCGGCGCCGTTGCCCAATGGCTGCGCGATGAGCTGGAGATTATTCCCGACAGCCCTGCATCCGAAGAGATGGCCGCCTCAGTTGAGAGCAATGACGGGGTCTATCTGGTGCCGGCTTTTACTGGGCTCGGCGCGCCCCACTGGGATAGCGAGGCGCGCGGCGCGATCTTCGGCATGACCCGCCAAACAAACCGCGTGGCTGTGGTCCGCGCAGCGCTGGAGGCTGTGGGATATCAAACGCGCGATCTTATCAAGGCGCTGGAATCAGACGGGTTCAAACCAGACCTTATCCGCGTTGATGGCGGCATGTCGCAGAATAACTGGCTGATGCAATTTGTCTCTGACCTGACCGGAACGCCGCTGGAGCGCCCGCAAAATGTCGAGACCACGGCGCTTGGCGCGGCGCTTCTGGCCGGGCTTCACATTGGCCTGTGGCAAAGCGACAGCGAGCTCGATGCAGTGCGCCGCGCTGATCGGCGCTTCGAACCGGGCATGGGCGAAGCTGAACGCGATGCCCTGACCGCGGGGTGGGATAGTGCGGTGGCTGCGACACGATTTTTTGCCGACAAGCAGCGTGGATAGCCGCGCCACTATCATCGCCATTAATTTGGCCACTAAAACGCCATAACGGGGATTTTCGCCATAAAATGGCGTGCGGGCGCGACTTGCGCGACCTAGAGCGCGAGCTCAGCCGACCACCCATCGAAGGCCGGTTCTACATTGTCGGGCAGTTCGCGGCGCAGGGTCTGATAATCGAGATCGACATGCAGGTTCGTTAAAACAGCCCGCTTTGGCGCGAGCGCGGCAATCCATTCGAGCGCAAGATCAACATGCGCATGGCTGGGATGGGGCCGGTAGCGCAAGGCGTCCATGACCAGCAAGTCGAGCCCATGAAGCGCATTGAGCGTGTCTTCGCCGAGCCCGTCCACATCATTGCAATAGGCCAGCCCGCCAACGCGAAACCCAAGCGACTTGATCCGCCCGTGGCGCTGCGGAAGCGGCAGGATCTCCGCACTGCCCCCGCCGCCTGATATTGTGATGGCCTGAAAGTCAGTGAGGTCCGGCTGAAGATCGACAATGGGCGGATAGCCGCCAAAGCCTTCAAAACAGTATCGGAACTTTGGCAGCAGGCTCGCGCGGGTCGGCGCATCAAGATAGGCGGGTATCTGTTTGCGGGCGCGGATGGCGAGCGCGCGGACATCGTCAATGCCATGGGTCTGATCTGCATGATCATGGGTGAACAGGATGGCGTCGAGATGCTGAATATTGTGGGCTAGCGCCTGCTCGCGAAAATCTGGCGAGGTGTCGATCAGAATACGGGTGCGCTGGTCGGGATCGGCGCTCTGCCAGGTGTCCAGCAAGGCCGAACAGCGCATACGCCTGTTTTTGGGTTCGGCCGGGTCGCACGCCCCCCAATCATTGCCGACACGCGGCACGCCGCCAGACGAGCCGGTGCCAAGCAGGGTGAGGCGCATACGTCTGGTCACGGCTCAGCTGACCTTTCCAAACAGGCGCAGCGCATTGGCCTCGCATGTCGCGGCGACTGCCTCACGCGAGGTATCATGCAAGGCGGCGAGCGCATCAGCCACATAGGGCAGATAGGCAGGCTCGTTGCGTCGCCCGCGATAGGGCATGGGCGCCAGATAAGGGCAATCGGTCTCCAGGATGACACGGTCCAGCGGCACGTCTTTGATGACATCGCGCACCTCATGCGCGTTCTTGAACGAGAGGATGCCGGAGACGGAGACATAGGCACCGAGCGCCAGGCCGCGCGTGGCAAGATCGGCCCCGCCCGTATAGCAATGAAGAAGGATGGGGAAAGCGCCCTGCCGGCTTTCTTCTTCGAGAATGTCAGCGGTCAGATCGTCCGCCTCGCGAGTGTGCACGATGGTTGGCAGGCCGGTCTCGCGGCTGGCGGCAATGTGGGTACGAAAGCTCGCGACCTGTGCGTCGAGCTCGCTATAGGTGTAGTGCAGATCAAGGCCGGTCTCACCAATCGCGACGACATGCGGAGCCTGACTTTTCGCAATCAGCTCATCTGCTGTGACGGCTGTAAAATCTTTGGCATGGTGAGGATGGGTGCCGACACTGCACCAGATATCGTTGGCGCCCGCACTGATGGCACTGACGGTCTCAAAATTGTCAAGCCGGTCACAGATGGCGAGCATCCGCGTGATGC
This sequence comes from Pseudomonadota bacterium, assembly GCA_039026135.1. Classification (GTDB taxonomy): domain Bacteria; phylum Pseudomonadota; class Alphaproteobacteria; order Caulobacterales; family Hyphomonadaceae; genus Henriciella. The sequence goes on from JBCCMX010000067.1 coordinate 3,101, forward strand.
CAGCCTCGCGGGCGCGGGCGAGAATGTCATCAAGCTCGCCGGCAAACGCCTCGGCGTGCAGGTTTACATGGGTATCAAACATCAAGCCGCCACACGTTTTCTTTCAAACGCATAGAGCAGCGCCCACAGCTTGGCCGCCGTCTGCAGGGGCGTCAGATTGATCTCCATGGCGTCACTCTTCTCAGACTGTAACTGCAACCATATTGACGCATAGGCCGGGTTTTCAATGGCTCGCCTGGCGCAATGGTCCATCAATAACAGACAGAACACGTTCAAGGCGGCGGTGCTGGCCGCAGCCGAGGAGAGCGCGCCGGCAAGTTTGTCCGGAAAGGCTTTCACCGGCTGGTCCAGCAGTGCCCGCGTGGCAAGGATCACGGGCGACACGCCGGCCTCGGCGAGCGAGAGCGCCAGGCCTGGCCGCCCGGGCGCGAGCGCGGCGACGGCGCTGGCATCAAGATCGTGACGCTGAAGCACGTCGGCTGTCTCCTCATCAGACAGCGGGCCAAGGCGCAAAATCTGGCAGCGTGACCGGATCGTGGCGAGCAAAGGCTGCGTGCCGTGCGAGATCAGGAACAGAATGGCCTTGTTGGGCGGCTCTTCGAGCGTTTTCAGCATGGCATTCAGACCGGCCGTATTCATCTCGTCCAGCGCATCGATGACGCCAACCCGCCAGCCGCCAAGCGCGGGTTTTAATGCGAAGAAGTGATTGAGATGGCGGATTTGCTCGACGCTAATATCCTGTTTCAGCTGACCTTTATCATTCAACTCCCGCGTAACCCACTGAAAGTCAGGATGACTGCCAGAAGCAATTTTCTGCCGGATATCCTCGATCATTGTCGCATCGGCGCCATCGGGCGTCAGCATTAGCGTCGCCAGCGCAGTGACAAAGACCGATTTGCCGATGCCTGACGGCCCGCGAACGATCCAGCCATGATGAAGATGGTTTTGCGCCTTGGCGGCGGTAAATTGCGCGAGGGCCTCGGCGTGGCCGATCAGCTGGGGCTGTGTGCTCATGGCCACCCCAAACGGTTCTCAATCTCTGTGAGAGCGATCTCAGCGAGGCGTTCAGGCGCCTGCAGGGCATCGATCACGACATAACGTGCCGGGTCGCTTTTCGCGCGGGCGAGAAAGGCGTCGCGAACGCCGTGATGGAAGGTCATATCCTTCTGCTCGAACACGTCGCTTGTCCCGCGCACCGCGCGGCGCTGTGCCAGCAATTGCGGATCGCCGTCCAGAATGAGGGTGAGGTCCGGCAGGGTGTCGGCCACGACCAGATGCTCCAGCGCGTCCAGCGTCGCCGCAGGGACACCAGTGATGCCCTGATAGACGCGGGTGGAATCCGAAAATCGGTCACACAGCACCCAGTCGCCGCGCATAAGCGCCGGGCGGATCAGGCGCTGTAAATGGTCCTGGCGCGCCGCATTCATCAAGAGCGCCTGGCCGAGCGGGCTCCATTCCTCACCGCCGGGCGGGGTGAGCACAAGCGCGCGCGCAGCCTCGGCCAGCGGTGTTCCGCCAGGTTCGCGCGTGACAATATGGGGCACATCGCGCGCCGACAGCGCCGCTTGTAGCCTCGCCAGAAGCGTCGACTTGCCGGCGCCCTCCCCGCCTTCCAATGTGATGAACCTGCCCCGCGCCAATCGCTATTGTCCTAACTGTCTGCCTCTAGTCGTCGGCTGAGGCCTTCGACCGCGCGGCCAATAAAGCCAAGCTTTTCGACATCGCGCGTGGCCACCAGAGGTACGCGAACCGAGCCCTTGTCATCAAGCGTGATCACCAGTTCAGCGACCTGATCACCCTTTGTAATTGGCGCCTCAAGCGGTCCGGAATAGACGATCTCTGAAACCGCGGAGACAAAGGCGCGCTTGTGGGCGGTGACGCTGAGCGGGTCGCCGAGCGCTACCCCGACCGAGGCGTCCTCGCCCAGCCAGACATCCAGATCAGCCAGGATCGTACCGTCGGCCTCTATGGTGCGGGTTTCAAAGGCATCAAACGCAGTGCGCATCAGCCGGTCGGCTTCCTGCCTGCGCGCCGCGACACTGCTCAACCCGTTAATCACAATGATCCGGCGTTCATCACCGCGTAGAGCCGAGGCGACGAGCCCATAGCCCGAGACGCTGAGGTGACCGGTTTTCAGGCCATCAACGCCCTCCATCTTGCCGAGGATCGGGTTGCGGTTCGCTTGCGTGATGCCATTCCAGGTCATTTCCGGCTCGGCATAGAAGTCATAATATTCGGGGAATTCGGTAATGGTGGCCTTGGCCAGCCTGGCCATATCGGCGGCCGAGATGACATGGCCCTCATCAAAGAGGCCGCTGACATTCTTGAAGCTTGCCGTGGTCAGACCCATCCGCTGAGCTGCCTCTGTCATTTCAGCCGCGAAGAGTTCCTCAGACCCTGACAGGCCCTCAGCCAGCACAATACAGGCATCATTGCCCGACAGGACAATTACGCCGCGCATAAGGTCCCGGATGGTCGGGGTCTCGCCAATCGAGAGACCCATGGTCGAGCCGCCACTCGACCAGCCACCGCGCCGCCAGGCATTCTCGCTGACCGGCAGGCGGTCATCGAGCGAGATTTCACCGCTGCGCAGGCGTTCAAACACCAGATAGGCGGTCATGACTTTGGTCATCGACGCCGGCACCATTGGTGTCTCACCATTTTTCTCAAACAGGATCTCGCCAGACCCGGCATCCATGATCACGGCGAAATTCGCTTCGGTCTGGATCAGCTGCGCGGTGGCCGATGCGGCCGCAAGCCAGCTGAAAGCGGACAAGAAGAATAGTCTGCGCATAGTGTCGACGTCGCTCCTAAATCAAACAGCCCTTCCCTCTTAGACAGAGAGAAGGGCCGGTTTGAGGCAAACGTCAATAAATCTTGGGCGCGGCTCAGCGCTCGACAATGTATCCAGCGACAATGCCGGCATCTTCGATATGGCTCTGATAGACCTCAGCCTGAGCCCGTGTCGCGAACGGCCCGACAAGCACACGGAAATAGTGACCGCCGCGGACATAGGCGTCCTCGATTTCGACCGGCAGTTTGCGCCCGAGCGCATCATGCATGCGCTGTGCGTTGGAGATGTCAGTAAATGAGCCGACCTGAATAAAGACATTGCCATCCGTCGCCGGCTTCGGCGCAGGCGCAGGTGCTGGTTGATACTGGACCTGCTGCTTTGGCGCGGCAATTGGCAGAGGACGCGGCGCCGGGGCAGCCGGTTCTGCGACCGCCAGAGGCGCCGGGCCACGTGTCTGCACAGGTGCCGGGCCGAGATAGCGCAGCTTCACGGCGGCCGGGCGGGCCGCTGAAACGCCGAGCACACTTGCAGCGCGCGGCGAAAGATCAATATTGCGGCCCGGTTCAAACGGGCCGCGATCATTTACGCGCACGACGATTTCGCGGCCATTTTCCTTATTGATGACCTGAACCAGGCTTGGCAGCGGCAGGCTGGGGTGCGCCGCTGTCATGGCGTCTTCGTCAAATGTCTCGCCATTTGCTGTTGGCTTGCCGTCATAACCTTCATCATAAACGCCGGCGAACCCTTCCTCATCGCTGAGTGTCGCATCCTCGCGCGCCGATACGCTGGACAGCGATAGCGGGCGGCCGACCGGCTTGGCCTCAGGCGCCGTCTTTGCCGTGATCCGGATCGGTCCCATTGTCTCGGCTTCAACCGGCACATCGCGCGCCGCGGGAACCTGCTCGCCAAGCGGCGCAAACGCCTCATAGCTCGGAAGCGCGGCGGTCTGGCGCGGCTGTATAACTGGCGCGCTGGCCTGCCCGGGATAGACAAAGTCGACGCGGGCCGATTTTTCGTCGGCTGACGTGCCATAGGTGGACGCCGGCGCGGCCAAAACAGGCGCCTGTTTCTGTGTATATTCACCATACACGATGGGCGCAGGCCGGTTCTTGTCGGCAAAAGCCGCAGCCGAGGCAAACAGCGCAAAAATGGAGAGACTACAGATCCGAAGAGGCGTGGATCGCACGATTGGAGCTGGCATATTCAACCTCGTTCTGTCGTTCTTGGCGCCAACCGTCTTGGCACCGATACAGAGCGTTCGGCTCTGCGATTGATCGAACGTTTACCATGACAAGCTGCATGTAAGGTGAATATGGGCAATTAATCCTCACCACCGCAATAAGGGGTTGTTAAGCCCATGAATTCGCAAAATGCAGGCAATTTCATGACGGGACTTGCAATCGGCTGCGGAGTGTAAGACATGTCGCTTCTGCTGCGGAGGAGTGGCAGAGCGGTTGAATGCGGCGGTCTTGAAAACCGTTGAGCTTGCAAGAGTTCCGGGGGTTCGAATCCCTCCTCCTCCGCCATGTTTTTTCATTATGTTTTTGAGTTTAAGGTATTTTTCCGAAGGACAAATCTTTTTACCCCGCCAATGATCCCACCAGTCCCGGAAACCTTACTTCAAAGTGGCCCATAAACTGGGGGCTGGACGCTGACGCAAATGCGGTTCGCCAAATGTTCAAGTTCCGTGATTGGGTTTAGAAGAAAAATCTTGCAAGTAAAAACTGACTGAAATACTACACCACGAGAATGCTAACACTCGGCCAGCTTGATCCTGCTTGAGCCAGTTTCTAGCTAATCCCATAATACTAGGCTGGAATGGACATGAGTTTGTACACGAATTATCTCGACGAAATTGAAACCAGGCAGATTCAGGGCCTTCAACCCAAACCTATTGAGGACGCTGATCTTGTCGAAGAACTCATTGCACAAATCCTTGTCGCCGATCATGAGCATCGTTCAGACTCGCTAAAGTTCTTTATTTATAACACATTACCGGGAACAACGAGTGCAGCTGGCGTAAAGGCGAATTTCCTAAAAGAAATCGTTCTGGGTACGCATATTGTTCCAGAAATCACGCCTGAATTTGCCCTCGAATTATTATCGCATATGAAGGGTGGCCCATCTACAGAGGCGTTAATCGATCTGCTGCTTGGGGATGATTCTGGAATCGGACGTGCCGCAGCGGACATTCTGAAAACGCAAGTCTTCTTATATGAAGCAGATACTGATCGTCTTGAAGAGGCCCATAAATCTGGTCATGACTTGTCAACTGAGATTCTTGAGAGCTATGCGAAGGCAGAGTTTTTTACAAGCCTGCCGCCAGTCGACGAAGAGATAAAGGTCGTAACCTTTATTGTTGCGATTGGCGACGTATCAACAGACCTTCTATCGCCCGGAGCAGATGCGCACTCCCGATCTGACCGCGAGCTTCACGGTCAATGTATGTTCGAGCACAACAAGGAACAGCAAGATGCCCTCAAGGCATTACAAGCTCGACATCCCGACAAACGCGTTATGCTAGTTGCAGAAAAAGGAACGATGGGGGTCGGCTCGTCACGCATGTCAGGCGTCAACAATGTTGCACTCTGGACCGGAAAACAAGCAAGCTCTTATGTGCCTTTCATAAATATAGCGCCCGTGGTTGGTGGCACAAATGGTATCTCACCGATTTTCTACACGACCGTAGGTGTAACCGGCGGGATCGGTGTCGATCTGCAAAACTGGGCACGCAAGACCAACCATAATGGCGCGCCGGTCATCGATGAAGATGGAGAGCCTGTCCTTGAGCAGCTCTACTCAGTCGATAATGGCACAGTCCTTACAATCAATACAAAAACGAAGAAGCTCTATAATGAAGAGGGGGTCGAGCTTGTCGATATTTCGAATGCACTGACGCCACAAAAAATGGAGTTTATGAGGGCCGGTGGTTCTTATGCTGTTGTGTTCGGTAAGAAGCTGCAGACGATTGCCGCCAACATATTAGGCATCGAACCCGCCGCGGTCTATGCTACGTCCAAAGAGGTTCAACTCGAAGGTCAGGGCCTGACAGCCGTTGAAAAGATTTTCAATCGTAATGCTGTCGGGGTTATGCCGGGCAAAACCCTTTATGCTGGCTCCGATGTGCGGGTTAAAGTCAATATCGTTGGCTCGCAAGACACGACCGGGCTGATGACCTCTCAAGAGCTTGAAATGATGGCTGCAACGGTGATCTCGCCTGCAGTTGATGGTGCTTATCAATCAGGGTGTCATACAGCCTCCGTTTGGGACAGCAAAGCACAGCGAAATATCCCGAAATTGATGAGCTTCATGAACAGGTTCGGTCTGATTACTGCGCGCGACCCCAATGGTGAGTATCACGCGATGACTGATGTGATCCATAAGGTTTTGAATGACATCACGGTTGATGATCGCGCCGTGATCATTGGCGGGGACTCACATACACGCATGTCCAAAGGTGTCGCATTTGGCGCTGACTCAGGAACAGTCGCGCTCGCGCTTGCAACCGGTGAAGCGACAATGCCGATCCCGGAATCAGTGAAAGTAACTTTCAAAGGCGCCTTGAAAGATCACATGGATTTCCGCGATGTTGTTCATGCCACGCAAGCACAAATGCTCGACCATTTCGATGGAGACAATGTATTCCAGGGACGCATAATCGAAGTGCATATTGGAACACTTCTTTCCGATCAGGCTTTCACATTCACAGACTGGACAGCGGAAATGAAAGCGAAAGCTTCAATCTGCATTTCGGAGCCAGACACGCTTATTGAGTCGCTGGAAATTGCCAAAGCACGCATTCAAATTATGATTGATAAGGGGATGGATAATCAGAAAAAGGTGCTGCAGGGCTTGGTCGATCTTGCTGATTCACGCATTGTCGGCATCAAATCTGGCGAAGAACCGCCCCTGCTGCCCGACGATGATGCAAAATACTATGCAGAGTTCGTTGTCGATCTGGATGCCATTACTGAACCGATGATTGCCGACCCCGATGTGAACAATGACGATGTGTCGAAGCGTTACACGCACGATACGATCCGTCCAATTTCATATTACGGTGGCAATCGAAAAGTTGATCTCGGCTTTGTCGGATCTTGCATGGTTCATAAAGGCGACATGAAGATATTAGCGCAGATGCTGCGCAATATCGAAAAGCTCAATGGATCAGTTGAATTTAATGCTCCATTGGTTGTTGCACCGCCGACATATAACATTGTCGACGAACTTAAAGAAGAAGGTGATTGGGAAGTTCTAGAGCGTTACTCAGGATTTGTATTTGATGACGCGAACCCCAAGAGAGATGCACGCAAAAAATATGAGAATATTCTATATCTCGAGCGCCCAGGGTGTAATTTGTGCATGGGAAACCAAGAAAAGGCCGAGCCCGGTGACACTGTGATGGCAACTTCCACCCGGTTATTCCAAGGACGGGTTGTCCGAGATTCCGAGGAGAAGAAAGGAGAGTCTCTTTTGGCTTCAACGCCTGTTGTTGTGTTGTCAACAATTCTAGGTCGCACGCCCAAAATAGATGAATATATTGCAGCAGTTGATGGTATAGTCCTCACAAAATATGCGCCGCCAGCACTCTAACGGAACCGTCAGATGGGTACCGTCAAAGAAAATGAGGTTGATACTTGGTGCGGCGATTTTCGATAGCGCCGTCTTGGCAAGAAATGAATAAAATCAGTGTGCTTTGCATCCGCCCCACGCGTGCAAATGCAGCACTCAGCATCTAGTTTGATCGATTTGGTCCAGTGCCCGCTGGCAAATTGGCCGCGACTAGCGTCATATATGCGCCAGCATACTCGATGGGATTGGCATCTCGATGAAGTCTTGAAGAGTTACGCTAGCAAGACCCAGTACAAGCAGGCTGCACCTACATTTCTGAAGAAAAATATGAGGCGATACGGATCGCTAAAGACGATTATCACAGATCGTCTCCCCGGTCCTACTGCGCCGCCATGAAAGGTATAGGAGTGGACGACCGCCAGCTGAAAAATGGAGCTGAAACTAGCCCACCCTCACTTCCAATGAACAGAACGAGCCATGTGGAGGTTTAGGCGGATGTCGAACCTACAGAAATCGCCTCGACCCACGCCTCTCTCCATAATCACTTCAGCCGGGACCGCCACATCAACCGCAAACAAACCTCTAAAA
>JBCCMX010000068.1:0-11016 GCA_039026135.1 Pseudomonadota bacterium
CGTCAAGGAAAGCGATTTGCGGCGTTTGTCTGGTGTTCTGGGCGATGATGTTGAGCTTGAGCGCTATGATCAGACAGCTAGCCTGCTCGCCCTGCAGGGGCCTGATGCCGAAGCGGTGCTGGACGCGCTTTTGCCGGGTGTAAAAGACCTCAAATTCATGGATTTTGCGCCTTTCATCTATGGTGAGGGAAGCGGGGTCATTGTTTCGCGGTCTGGATATACCGGCGAGGATGGCTTTGAGGTTCTGGTCTGGAACCGTGAGGCGCCGGCATTTGCGGCAAAGCTGCTGGAAGACAGCCGCGTCAAACCCATCGGGCTTGGGGCGCGTGACAGTTTGCGGCTCGAGGCCGGGCTTTGCCTTTATGGCCATGATATGGACGAGACGCACGACCCGGTCGAAGCGAGCCTGCAATGGGTGATCCAGAAGTCTCGCCGAGCGCGGGCTGATTTTGTCGGCGCAGACCGCATCTTGGCGAATCTTGAGCGCGGTCCGGCGCAGAAACGGGTCGGCATACAGCCGCTGGAGCGCGCGCCGGCGCGTGAAGGCACGCAGATACAGGCGGGCGGGGAAAACGTCGGGCACATCACGTCCGGCGGGTTCGGGCCAAGCGCTGAGCGCCCGATTGCCATGGGCTATGTCGATGCGGCGTTCGCGGCGCCCGGGACAAAGATTGACTTGATGGTGAGAGGACAGGCCCGGCCTGCTGAGGTCTGCCCGCTGCCATTCATTGAACAGAAGTATAAACGCTAGGGGTAAGGCATGACAACTTATTATACAGAAGACCATGAATGGATCATGGTGGACGGCGAAACCGGCACGGTCGGCATCACCGCCTATGCGACTGAACAGCTTGGGGATGTCGTCTATGTCGAGGCCCCGGAAGATGGCAGCTTTGGCAAGGGCGATGATATGGCCGTGGTCGAAAGCACCAAAGCGGCATCGGATGTCTACGCCCCTGTCAGCGGTGAAATTGTTGACCGGAATCTCTTGCTGATTGCCGAAGATGAAGGCGGGCAAGGCAAACCGGAAACAGTCAATCAGGATCCGCACGGACAGGGCTGGTTCTGCAAAATCAAACTGTCGGACAAGAGCGAGCTCGACGGTCTGATGGATGCTGACGCCTACAAGACCTTTTGTGAGGGGCTCTAGACCATGCGTTATCTGCCGCTGACACCCGAAGACCGCACCGCCATGCTGAGCCGGATTGGGGCGCAGTCGGTCGATGATTTCTATCAGGATGTGCCCGCCGCCGCCCGGCTTGACGGGCAAATCATAGGATTGCCGGACCATCAGGGCGAGCTCGCCGTTGAGCGCCACCTCTCGGAACTGGCGACGCAGAACCGAACAGCAGGGAACGGTCCGTTCTTTGTCGGCTGCGGGGCATATAAGCACCATGTTCCGGCGAGTGTGGACATGATCATCCAGCGCAGCGAGTTCTTGACCACTTACACGCCTTATCAGCCGGAAATCGCGCAGGGCACGCTGCAAACACTGTTCGAGTTCCAGACCCAGGTCGCCGCGATGACCGCGATGGATGTGGCCAATGCCAGTATGTATGACGGATCGACTGCCTGCGCTGAAGCCGCTGTTATGGCCTGCCGCGCGACGAGGCGCAAAAAGGTTGTACTGTCGGGCGGTGTTCATCCCCACTATGCTGCGGCGACAAAACTGCTCTGCGAGGCGCAGGGCATAGAGGTCGTTCAGCTTCCGCCGGCCATCGATGGCGAGCTGGAGCTTGTAAATCATGTCGATGATGATCTGGCCTGCGTGATTGGTCAGTCGCCAAACGTCTTTGGCACCGTGACGGATATGTCGGCCGTGGCCGAAGCGGCCCATGCGAAGAAGGCTCTGTTCGTCAGCGTGTTCACTGAAGCGGTCAGCCTCGGCCTTGTCACACCGCCCGGTGAGATGGGCGCAGATATTGCCGTCGGCGAGGGGCAGTCAATTGGCAATTCGCTGAACTTTGGCGGCCCTTATGTCGGCCTGTTCGCCTGCACTCAGAAACTGGTCCGCCAGATGCCGGGACGGCTCTGCGGCCAGACAGTGGATGCAGATGGAGCGCGCGGTTTTGTTCTTACGCTGTCGACGCGCGAGCAACATATCCGCCGCGACAAGGCTACGTCGAACATTTGTACGAATAGCGGGCTTTGTGCGCTGGCCTTTACAGCACACATGACTTTGCTCGGCGGTAAAGGGCTCGAGGAGCTGGCTGTTCTGAACCATGAAATGGCGTGCGATCTTGCTGACTCTTTGGCGGAGGTTCCCGGTGTTGAGATTCTGACGCCCCGCTATTTTAATGAGTTCGCGTTTCGAACGCAGGTTGATGCCGAGGCCGTACTGGCCATGCTTGGAGAGCGCGGCGTGCTTGGCGGGGTTCGCGCCTCGCGCCTGCTGCCCTGCGGGTCTATGGGCGATGTGATCATTGCGGCTGCAACGGAATGCACGACCCAGGATGATATCGCCGCTTATGCGCAAGCGCTGAAGGAGATTGTATAATGGGTATGCAAACGGTTGGGCGCCCATCGTCGCCCACATCATCGGCAAGCGAAGCGGTGACCACTGTGTCGGGGTCACGCGGCCTTCTCCAACATGAAGATCTGATCTTCGAAATTGGCGCGCCCGACAAGACCGGGGTTGATCTGCCAGTGGCGAGGGGTACCAAGGACCGGCTGGGCGGCGTGACGCGCAAGGTGGCGACAGGGTTGCCGGGCCTGTCTGAGCCTGAAGCTGTGCGCCACTATATGCGCCTCAGCCAGCGCAACTATGCGATTGATCTTGGCTTGTTTCCGCTCGGCTCGTGCACAATGAAGCACAATCCGCGTCTGAATGAAAAAGTGGCCCGACTGCCGGGCTTTGCCGACATTCACCCGCTGCAGCCACAAAATACCGTTCAGGGCGCGTTGAAGCTGATTGATGAACTTGCAACGTGGCTGAAGACGTTAACGGGCATGCCGGCCGTGGCCATGAGCCCGAAAGCCGGCGCGCATGGCGAGCTTTGCGGCATGCTGGCTATTCGTCAGGCGCTCATCGCGCGCGGGGAAGCGGATGTGCGCACGCGTGTGCTGGTGCCGGCCTCTGCGCATGGCACAAATCCGGCAACAGCGATCCAGTGTGGCTTTGTCGTTGACGAGATCAAAGCCGATGCGCGCGGGCGTGTCGACATGGATGACCTGCGCGAGAAATTGTCTGAAACCGGCGATATTGCCGGCATTATGCTGACCAACCCCAATACGTGCGGTCTGTTTGAGACCGATATCAAAACGATTGCCGATCTCATTCATGAGGCCGGTGGTTACTTCTATTGCGATGGCGCGAACTTCAACGCGATTGTTGGCCGTGTTCGCCCGGGTGATCTCGGTGTGGATGCGATGCACATCAATCTTCACAAGACCTTTTCAACACCGCATGGCGGCGGCGGTCCGGGGTCTGGCCCCACCGTCTTGTCGCAGGCGCTGGCGCCGTTTGCGCCGGTTCCTTTCGTGATCGAAGACGAGGACGGTTTCCACCTGGTTGAGGATATCGAAGGGCAAGGCGCCAAGGCCTTTGGGCGGATGGTCGCCTTTCACGGCCAGATGGGCATGTTTGTGCGCGCGCTTGCCTATATGCTGAGCCACGGCGCCGATGGCCTGAAACAAGTGGCCGAAGATGCGGTGCTCAATGCAAACTATGTTCAGGCCCGTATGAAAGACGTGATGTCGCCAGCCTTTGACGGCTATTGCATGCACGAAGCACTGTTTAGCGACGCATTCACGGCAGACGGTATCGAGACGATCGACATTGCCAAGGCGCTAATTGATGAGGGGTATCACCCGATGACCATGTACTTCCCGCTGGTTGTGCATGGCGCGATGCTGATCGAGCCGACCGAAACCGAGAGCAAACAAGAACTTGACCGGTTCTGCGATGCGCTGAGCAATATTGCGGTCAAGGCTGCGGCTGGGGATGAAGCGCTTAAAGGCGCGCCCTATACAGCGCCGAAGAGACGTCTTGATGAAACACTTGCTGCCCGCAAACCGGTTCTGAAATGGTCGCCGCCACCACCGGAGGCGATTGCTGCCGAATAGCTGTCGCGTCGCTGTAATGTTCCTGCGTCATGAAGGCGGGGGAACAGAATACAGGAGTGGCACATGCGAGTCGCGCGGCGGCAGTTTTTGCGATCCGGAATGGCGCTGGCGGCGGCGGCGCCGGCCTATGGCGCCTTGGCTGGATGCTCTACGTCCGAGATGAATAGCGCCCGGCGCAATCTGGTGACTGACCCAAAGTGGCTGCTCGACCTGCCGCCGGGCTTTACCTATCAGCGGTTTTCAGAGACAGGCGAGACAATGTCGGATGGTCTGATCGTGCCAGCCCGCCATGACGGGATGGGCGTTTTTGCTGTTGAGGGTGAGCCCGATCTTTGCGTTCTGGTGCGCAATCATGAACTGGATGCGAGTCATTTCAGCGATGGTCCATTTGGGCAGTCTGCCAGAAAGCCGTCGGGTTATTCCACCGACAAAATCTATGATATTTCACCCAATGGTCAGCCGCTGCCGGGCGGAACAACCTCTCTTGTCTACAATGTACGCACAGCGCAGCTTGAGCAATCCTATCTGTCGCTTGCCGGCACGGATCGCAACTGTTCCGGCGGCATCACTCCATGGGGCAGCTGGCTGAGCTGTGAGGAATCGCGAACGCTTGCCGGCGGGAACGTGTCAAAGGACCATGGATACACGTTTGAAGTACCGTCCGCAACGCGCGGCCTGGCGACCCCGATTGCGCTGAAAGAGATGGGCCGGTTCAATCATGAGGCAGTGGCCATCGATCCGCGCACGGGCATTGTCTATCAAACCGAAGACGAGAAAGACGGCCTCATTTATCGGTTTCTGCCCAACGAACCGGGGGCGCTTGCCAAAGGTGGCAAATTGCAGGCGCTTGTTATTCTGGACCAGCCCGGCGCCGATACGCGCAACTGGTCCGGCGCGCCCACTTTTGCGGTCGGCGGGCGTTTCAAGACGGGTTGGATTGATCTTGATCATGTTGAGAGCCCGGATGGTGATCTTCGCTTGCGCGGCTTTGCCAAAGGCGCGGCGCTGTTTGCGCGGGGTGAGGGTATGGCCTGGGCCGTGGAGCCGGGCGGCGGATCGGTCTATTTTGCTTGTACAACGGGCGGTCCAGCGGATTCAGGCCAGATTTGGCGCTATGCGCCAAGCGCCTATGAAGGCAGCGCCCGTGAGATAGAGGCGCCCGGCGAACTGGTCTTGCACTATGAAAGTCCTGCCAAATCAGAGATGGACATGTGCGATAATATCGTTGCTGCGCCGTGGGGGCATCTGGTTGCCTGTGAAGACGGCCATGGCGAGAACTTTGTTCATGGTATCGCCCCCGATGGGCGCGTGTATCCCATCGCACGAAACGCCAAGAATCATAGTGAGTTTGCCGGCGCCTGTTTTTCCCCTGACGGACAGGTCTTGTTCGTGAATATGCAAAACCCCGGCATAACACTCGCCATCCGCGGGCCATGGGCGAATATCGCGCTGGCTTGATTGGCGTTTTTAAGCGCTCATAACCTCGGAACAGGTTTGACTGCGCCGAGCCTGTGCCTCATTTGAGTGAAGTACCAAATTCATAAGGGCGAGAGTTTCATGCACAGTATAGAGGCGATCAGCGAAGACCAGATCGCTATTAGAGATGCCGTTGCCAAAACCTGCGCGCAGTTCGACGAGTCCTACTGGCTCAAAACCGACGAGACCGGCGATTGGCCAGAGGCATTCTGTGATGCGATGGCAGAGGGCGGCTGGCTGGGTATCGCGTTTCCCGAAGCTTATGGCGGGGCCGGCCTTGGGCTGACCGAGGCGGCGATGATGATGCAGACGGTGACCCGCTCGGGCGCGGGCTATTCCGGCGCGTCAGCCATTCACCTGAATATTTTTGGGCCGAAGCCGCTTGAACGGTTTGGCAGCGATGAGCAGCGTCAGGAGAATTTGCCAAAGCTGATCTCCGGCCAGGAAAAAATGTGCTTTGCGGTCACCGAGCCCAATTCCGGTCTCGATACCTCGTCGCTGGAAACGAAAGCCGAGCGGACCAATTCCGGGTACACGATCAATGGGCGCAAGATCTGGACGACAGGTGCTCAGCGCGCCGACAAGATTCTGATCATCGCGCGCACGACGCCAATGGATCAGTGTGCCAAGCCCTATCTCGGTCTGTCCCTGTTCTACACCGACTTTAACCGCGACCAGATTGAGGCCAATCCGATTCCCAAAATGGGCCGCAAGGCCGTCGAGTCCAATACGCTGTTTATTGATGGTCTCAATGTCCCGAAGGACCATTTGATCGGCGAGGAAGGCCAGGGATTTAAATACCTCATTGAAGGGCTGAACCCAGAGCGCGTCCTGTTCGCTGTGGAGAGCATTGGTCTTGGCTTGGCGGCGATTGAACGGGCTTCGGCTTATGCCAATGAACGCGAAGTGTTTGGTCGCCCGATTGGGCAGAACCAGGGCGTGGCGCATCCGCTGGCTAAAGCCTGGGCCGAATTGCAGGCCGCGGAGTTGATGGCCTACAAGGCGGCCAGTCTGTTTGATGCCGGCGCCGATTGCGGGGCCGAGGCCAATGCAGCGAAATATCTGGGCTGTGAGGCCGGGTTCCGGGCCTGCGAGGCGGCTGTTCTGGCCCATGGCGGTATGGGCTATGCGAAGGAGTATCATGTCGAGCGCTATATGCGTGAGGCAATGCTGGCCCGTATCGCACCGGTCACACGAGAGATGATCCTGAACTATATCTCAGAGCGTGTGCTCGGACTGCCCAAAAGCTATTAGCGGCCTGAAAATTCAGGCTTTCGCTTCTCAAGAATGGCATCCACGCCTTCCATATGGTCATCTGTATGATGCATCAGCGCCTGCGAGGCAGCTGACAGCTCCATAATTGTCTCGTAAGACGCGGTTGTGCCGTGGCGTAGCAGCGTTTTGGCGAGCCGCAGTGCGTGAGGCGGCTGGGCGGCAATTTTCTCGGCCAGCGCCATCGCTTCGTTCATCAGACGCTCGCCAGAGACGACACGCGATACCAGTCCCCAATCAGCAGCCGTTTGCGCGTCAATCACATCGCCTGTAAACAGGAGCTCTGCTGCACGGCTCGCCCCGATAATCCGGGGCAGCAACCAGGCCCCGCCATCGCCGGGGATAAGGCCGAGTTTCAGGAAAGTGACGCCAAACTTGGCGCGGTCAGAGGCGATCCGCATGTCGGCCATACAAGTGACATCGCAGCCAAGCCCGATTGCCGGACCGTTGACCGCCGCGATCAGGGGCACTTCCAGATTGTACAGCGCTTTTACGATTAGATGGATATTGCGGCGATAGCCCTCGCGAATGTCATTCGGTTGCCCGCCAAAGGCGCCCGAGCGCGTCTTCATCGCTTTGACATCGCCGCCGGCCGAGAAGGCCCGGCCCGATCCAGTGATTATGGCGCACCGGATCGCCGCATCGGCTTCGATCTCAGCGCAAAGACCGGCAATGGCCGGCCCATCACCATCCTGGCCAAGCGGGTTGAGCGTGTCTGCCCGGTCAAGTTGGATAACGGCCACATGGCCATGTTTGTCGAGGCGGGCAGGAGCGGTCATGGAGGCGGTTCCGATATGTTTAAGTCAAGACTTTGATAGATTCCGGTTTGTAATCTGTCAGCTCGTCCTGACGGCCATCGCGGATTTTGGCCGCCCAGTCAGGGTCGTGCAGCAGGGCGCGGCCAACAGCAACCAGATCGAACTCGCCGCGATCAAGGCGCGCTTCGAGATCGTCGACGGCGCGCTGGCCCGAGCCTTCACCGACAAAGGCGCCAAAGAAGTCAGAGGACAGGCCAACTGACCCAACCGTGATTGTCGGCAGGCCGGTCAGCTTTTTGGCCCAGCCGGCGCAGTTAAGGCCTTCCTCGCCATCGATTTCTGGGAATTCAGGCTCCCAGTAACGGCGTTGCGAGCAGTGCAGCACATCAACGCCGGCATCAGCAAACACGTTCAGGAAGGCGCCGAGGTCATCCGGCGTTTCGGCCAGCCGGGCAGCATAGTCCTGCTGTTTCCACTGAGAGAACCGTAGGATGATAGGGAAGTCGGGCCCGACCTGTTTGCGGATCTCGCGGATGATGTCGGCTGCGAAGGTCGCCCGCTCTACCAGCGTGCCGCCAAAGCGGTCCCCGCGGATATTCATTTGATCCCAGAAGAATTGATCGATCAGATAGCCGTGGGCACCATGTATTTCGACCGTATCAAAACCAAGCCGTTTCGCCTCGCCGGCCGCTTTGGCAAAGGCCATGACGATATCATCGACTTCGGCGGCGGTTGGCGCCTCGAAAACCTGTTTGCCGGTGTGGGTGATGCCAGATGGGCCGTCGCTTTGCGCATCGGGATGCGGCCCCGTTCCGGGCTTGCGAGCCATGCCTTGATGCCAGATTTGGGGCGCGATCCTGCCATTCGCTGCGTGCACGTGATCAGCGACGCGGCCCCAGCCTTCAAGCGATTCGGGCCGGTGGAAGTTTGGGATATTCACATCATTCGATGCGGCGTCGCGGTCGACAGTGGTCCCTTCGGTGATGATCAGGCCGACACCGCCTGTCGCGCGGCGCGAGTAATATTCGGCGACATCCTGGCCGGGAATACCGCCGGGAGAGAAGCTGCGTGTCATTGGCGCCATGACAATCCGGTTCGGCAGGTTCAGCGACTTGATTGAGAATGGCGAGAAGAGAGGATTGCTCATGGGTTCTGATCCGTCTTTTGAGAAACTGTTGGCCAGTTAAGGGTTTGCGGCGATGAATTGAAGTGTTTCCCCAGCGGAAAATTCATTCTTGGCTGGGTTATGGAGACGCAGTTCCGGCAATATCCACGTGAATGGTGTCGATCTGCGCGCTATTCTTGGCGCGGCAGGCCTCGCGTGTCACGGCTCTGGATGAACACATGAACAGGGTGCGGCCATCGGCGCCGCCAAGCGTGCAGGCAATGGCCTGGCGACCAATTGGGATGCGTTGCAAGATCTCTCCGCCTTCTCGGACACGCAAAAAGGCGTGGTCTGTCGGTGAGGCGATCCAGATGGCGCCGGATTGATCGAGGCAAATTCCGTCCGGGTTCAATCCTTCAAGGTTTGCCCAGTCACGCCGGTTCGATAAATCGCCGCTCTCGGCCACATCAAACGCCGTCAGCTTGTGGGCGAATGTCTCCGCCACGATCAGGGTTCGGCCATCCGGCGTTACGACCATGCCATTTGGAAACATCAGATCGTCGGCGGCAATATGCGTTGATCCGTCCGGATCAATACGCGCGAGTTTTGTTGCGCGGGGCGAACCGCCTTGACCAAACAGGAACCCGAAATTTCCGACCCAGGCTCGCCCGCGGCTGTCGGTGATCATGTCGTTTATATGGAACTTGGCGATGTGAGAGACATCCGCATGCTCGCCAAGCTCCCCGTCGGCCGAGAGCCGCATGATCTTTCGGTCAGCCATGGACGAGATCAGCAGATCGCCATTTGGCAACCAGCCCAGACCGGACGGACTGTGGGGCACTGTAGCAATCGCCTGCAGGGCTTCGCCAGGCTTCAGGCGGTAGACGGTTTCGTCGTGCATGTCAGAGAACCAAAGATGTTCGCCGCGCCACCGCGGCGCTTCAATAAACATCATCTCGTCGACAATCGTCTCGATGTTCAAGGCCGATTTCTCCTTCTTTAGGGCGCATTGTAGACGAAGTTGCGGTCGATTGGTCAATCTAAACACGGCGCTAACGGGATTGATGAATTTCACCCGGCCCACTTAGCGCAATATCAGTGACAATTATGTAAGTGATGGGGCGTAAAGTTTTTCGCCGAATTAAGGACGCGCCATGTCAGACCCGAAACCCGTCACGATTTGGACGCGCCTTGGCTTTACCCCGATCCAATTGCTCGATTTCACCGCCGGGATTGGTCTGTTGCTGACAGTGGGTTGCGCGCTCTCGTTTGGTATTGCATTGGGTAACGCTTAAGTCCGGGTGGCCCGCGTCTCATAGATGTCATCTCGCCCGGAGCTCCAGTGACAGGCTCGCGTGGTGAAATTGGTATACACAGCAGACTTAAAATCTGCCTCCTGGTAACGGGATTGCCGGTTCAAGTCCGGCCGCGAGCACCACTAGCTCTCTTTGTTATCTTTCTGATCCGAGCTGGCCTTTCGCGCCGCCGCCTTTCGCCGTTTCAGATTTTCCCTCAGGGCGGCTTTTGTGCGCGCTTCGCGCTGCGCCGATTTTGTTTTGTCAGACATGAGTGCAGTCTAGCGCCACAAACGCTCTTTTCATATCTCTTCGCATAAGTTATCTGCCCCACACCCCAGACGCCGCGGTAGCTCAGTGGTAGAGCGCATCATTGGTAATGATGAGGTCGGGAGTTCAATTCTCCCTCGCGGCACCATGACACATTTTCCCGCGAATGCAGGCGTTCAACAGCTCACGCTCTTCAATGCGGGTTTAAATTGCCGCTATGAGCCGCAGATTAGTGGCATCTGCGAAACGATCCACCAACTTTGTAATCTCAGCTTCGGCTTTCTCCAACTGCTGATCATGTGATGAAAGGCGGCTTTCAGAACCGCATCCCTTCTGCTGACGCCAGTGTCCAGCCCGCCAGAGTGATCGAAGGGCGAAAACCCGTTGCCAACCGACGGCACTCAGGGGAGCGGCTCACCCGTTCCAGAAACCCTGCTTCAAAGTGGTCCATAAACTGGGGGCTGGACAGCAGTTTGGGGGTTCAGTCGTGTTCTTCTGGGCGTACACATCTATCGTTTGGCGTTCGTGGATGCCCCAAGCTTCTATCATCCGACCGGGTGAGAAAAAATATGCACTCAAGATGCTATTATGGAAAATTTCTCAATTCTGTATCGGGCGCTCTTGAGTAGTTAGTCGAAGCAGAAATTCTTTAAATAAAGCGGTTTTATGTAATTCTGTTTGGTGATCGATTGACCATCTTGTCGTTTGCTGCAAGAAATATACTGGCAATCTAAGTGCATAATGATTCGGCAAGCAGTGGTTCGATTCCAATCGA
>JBCCMX010000069.1:0-10921 GCA_039026135.1 Pseudomonadota bacterium
CCATGATGCCAGCCGCTATATGGCGCGGACGCAGCGCCGTGATGCCAAGCGCGCCGGCACAAAGGGCGAGCGAAACAGACCCGGCGTGCCAGTTGAAATAGGCAAGCCAGATGGCCTCGGCGGGCATGTCTTGTGTGGCCAGAAGCGGTGGAACGACCAGCGCCCCGCCGGCAAAGATGTGGGCAAGCAGAAGCGCTGCGGTCAGGCCGGCGGCGATGAGGAGGAGGGTTTTGGACATGGGCCTCTCTTTGATCTGGGGCCACGTTATTGCCTACGGCGAGGTCTGAGGCAATCATTCTGGATCTATCTGCGCGCGAGTCAAAAGAACGGGACGCTTTGTGGCGGGCATCCAGGGACAGGGCGTTTTGCATGAAAGCCGGTCTTTGTGTGGTCCATGGACACCCGCCTTCGCGGGTGTCTGCGGCAAAGAACCGGTCTAATGCACCTCGGCCCAGGACTGCCCGGCGGCCGCTTCGACGACGAGGGGCACGGAGAGGTCAAGCGCCGGGAGCGGGGCTTTTTCCATTGTCGCTTTAACCACGTCGATGACCGCGTCTGCTTCGTTTTGCGGGCATTCAAAGATCAGCTCGTCATGCACCTGGAGCAGCATTTTGGCGTTGAGGCCCGCCGCCTCTAAAGCGCCCGGCATCCTGATCATGGCGCGTTTGATAATATCAGCCGCGGAGCCCTGGATCGGCGCATTGATCGCCTGGCGCTCGGCAAAGCCGCGCTGCGGACCCTTGCTGTCCATGCCTTTGAGATGCAGCACACGGCCAAAGGCGGTGGTGACGGTCTTGGTCTCGGCGGCGGTCTTTTTGGTTGCATCCATATAGGCCTTGATGCCGGGGAATTTCTCAAAATAGGCCTTGATATAATCGGACGCCTCGCCGCGCGGAATGGAGAGCTGGCGGGCAAGACCAAAGGCGGAGATGCCATAAATGATGCCGAAATTGATCGCTTTGGCCCGGCGGCGGATCATCGGGTCCATCCCTTCGATGGGCGTGTTGAACATTTCGCTCGCCGTCATGGCGTGAATGTCGAGCCCGTTCTTGAAGGCGTCTTTCAGGGCCTCAATGCCGGCAATATGGGCGAGCAGGCGCAGCTCGATCTGGGAGTAATCGGCGCTGATCAGGACATTGCCGGGCGCGGGCACAAAGGCTTCGCGGATCCTGCGCCCCTCATCGGTACGGATCGGAATGTTCTGCAGGTTCGGATCGTTGGAGGAGAGGCGCCCGGTCTGCGCGCCGGTCATGCCGTAATTGGTGTGGACGCGGCCTGTGCGCGGGCTGATCTGCCCGGGCAGGGTCTCGGTATAGGTTGAGCGCAGCTTGGACAGGGTGCGCCAGTTCACAACGGTGCGGGGCAGGGCATGACCTTCGGCGGCAAGGTCTTCCAGCACATCCGCGCCGGTTTGCCAGGCGCCGGTCTTGGTCTTCTTGCCGCCGTCCAGACCCATTTCGTCGAACAGGATCTCGCCCAACTGTTTGGGGCTGCCAATGTTGAACGCGCGGCCCGCCAGCTCATAGGCCTCGGCTTCAAAGGCCGCCATACGCTGGGCAAAATCGGATGAGAGCCGCGAGAGGTGATCGCGGTCAACGCGAATGCCGGTCGCTTCCATATCGGCCAGCACCTGCACCAGCGGGCGCTCCAGTGTTTCGTAGACGGTGGTGACGTGGGCTTTATGGAGCTTTGGCTTGAACATGTGCCAGAGGCGCAGCGTCACATCCGCGTCTTCGGCGGCATATTCGGTGGCCTGGTCAAGCGGCACGCGGTCAAAGGTGATCTGTTTCTTTCCCGTGCCGCAGACATCCTTGAAGGCAATGGGTGTGTGGTCGAAATAGCGCTGCGACAGCTCGTCCATGCCATGCTGATGGGCCCCGGCATTCAGCGTGAAAGAGAGCAGCATCGTATCGTCAATGGGCGCCAGCGTGATGCCATAACGCATCAGGACCGACACATCATATTTCAGGTTCTGGCCAATCTTCAGGACGGACGCGTCTTCCAGCAGGGGTTTGAGCGCGGCGAGTGCGGCCTCCAGTTTGATCTGGCGCGGTGGATCGGCGCCGAACATGTCGCCGGCTTCGGCCGCGCTTGGATCGACATGGGCGAGCGGGATGTAACAGGCCTCGCCGGGCGAGAGGGCGAGCGAGACGCCGACAAGGCCGCTCTCCTGCGGGTCGAGCGCATCGGTTTCAGTATCGATGGCGACATAGCCCTGCGCATAGGCGCGGGTGATCCAGTCTTCGAGCACGTCAAAGTCGCGCACAGTGACGTAGGCGGTGCGGTCGATGGCTGCGGCCTCGGCGCTGTCTTCGGCGGGCATCGCGCCTTCAAGCGCCAGCGTCTCTCGCACGCGGCGGGTGATGGTCTTGAACTCCATCTTTTCCAGAAAGGCGATGAGGGTATCGGGGTCAGGATCAGCGACGGCGAGGTCTTCCATGGCGACGTCCAGCGGCACATCATCTTTCAGGGTGACGAGATCACGCGAGAGGCGGATCTGATCGGCGTGGTCGATCAGGGTCTGGCGGCGTTTGGGTTGTTTAATCTCTTCGGCGCGCGCCAGAAGGGCGTCGAGATCGCCATATTCATTGATCAGGGTGGCCGCTGTCTTGACACCGATGCCAGGCGCGCCGGGCACATTGTCGACGCTGTCGCCGGCGAGCGCCTGAATATCGATGACTTTATCGGGGGCGACGCCAAATTTCTCAAACACTTCGGGCGCAGCGATGGCCTTGTTCTTCATCGTATCGAGCATATGGATCTTGTCGGTGACCAGCTGCATCAGGTCCTTGTCTGATGAGACGATGGTGACGCGCGCGCCCTGCGCTTCGGCATGGCGGGCATAGGTGGCGATCAGGTCATCGGCCTCATAGCCTTCCTGTTCCAGCGCGTGGGTGTGGAAGGCGACCGCCGCCTCGCGCACCAGCGGGAATTGCGGGCGCAGGTCCTCTGGCGGCTCGTCGCGATTGGCTTTGTAATCGGGGTACATGTCATTGCGGAATGTGTAGGAGGATTTGTCGAACACACAGGCAAAGTGGGTCGGGCGTTCAGGCCCCTTCAAATCTTCCAATAGCTTCCAGATCATGTTGCAGAAGCCTGACACCGCGCCGACCGGCAAGCCGTCTGATGCGCGTGTCAGAGGCGGCAAGGCGTGATAGGCCCGAAAAATATAGGCGCTCGCATCAATCAGATAGAGATGGCTGTCACTGTTGAGGGGCGCGCTTGGCATCGTGTCGTCTTCCTTCTTCGCAGAAGGCAGGTTTAGCGCTGCATATCTCAGCTGGGTAGAGGTGTTGTGCCACGCCTGCTCGGCGAAGGCGTCGATCAGGACTGGCCACGCCCGCCGCGCGGTGGGCCCTCGCCGCCGCGACCGCCCTGTAGACGGTCAGGACCGGGCCGCTCTTCGGGGCCAGGTATGCGGACCGGCTCTTTCAGATCGGCCAGGATGACATCGCCTGTTGCCTCATCTGAAAAGTCCTCGGCGAGGCCGAGGATCACGGCATTGAACTCACCGAAACTGATCCGCCGGTCGAGATTGGGATCGAAGCGAACCGGATTGGCCAGCGAGCTGTCGACCGGGCGCAGGCTTTCCGCCCAGGATTGCTGTTCGAGAACAGAAATGAAGCCGCCGCCATCCTTGTCGGCTGCCGCGAAGGCTTCGGTGATGCCGGTGTCGATCTCGCTGGCCACGACACGCCCGTCGCGGTCGGCATCGAAACTCATGAAGAGGCTCGCCCCGTCCTTCAGTTTCATGGGCGGTTTGCCATCCGGTCCACGCAGCCTGTCTCTGTCAGGACGCGTGCTCTTCTCAATGCGCTGGATATCATCGTCGACGACAGGCGTGGTTTCGGCCCCCGCCTGACCGGCCAGGACCGGAAAAGCCAGCGCAGCGACGAGCGCGCGCAACGAGAATTCAGTCGATGGGGGGGTCATGAAACACTCCGAAAAACACGATCTCTATTAGAGCAGGTTCGACATGAACGCCAAATGACGACAATCATAAGGCAGATAGCGCCGCTGGACGCCTGCGAAAAAGCTTAACGATTTCGCCCGGTTTGTTAACCCGGACTTAACGCTATCTGCGCAATCGATTAACCTATATTGCCGCGTTGATTCGGTTGGGGCAGCGCAAAGACCGGAGTGTGTCATGCTTTTAACAGCTGAACAGGTCCCGCTCATTATTGCGGCTGGCGCGCTTGCATTGGGCCTGGCCTTCATCCTTTGGGCGCTGCGCACCTCCGATGGTGCCCGCGGCGCGGCCAAACGCTATCGCGACAAGGCGACTGAATCTGAAGCGGGCCTGGCGGAGCTGAAATCTGTTCTCGGCGCGCATCCCGGCGTTATTCTGGTCTGGCAGGGCGATGATATCAATGTCAGCAATGAGGTGATCACCCCGCCTGAGATCCATGGCTCGCCGGTGGCGCTGGCCAGCCTGTTGCGGTTTACAGATGATGCGGTGTCTCTGGAGCCATCGGTCCGGATCATTGAGGGGCTGGCTGACCTGGAGGCGCGCGATGCGACGGGCCTTGATACGACGCTGCGGATCCGCCTGCGCGAGCTGGCTGAAGACGGTCAGCCGTTTTCGCTGACGCTGATTGGTTCGGCCGGTCGTTTTCTGGAAGCGGTTGGCCGCACGGCCGGTGCCCGCGTCGTGGTCTGGATTACCGACTCGACGATTAAAGGCCTGGAAGAAAGCTCGGCGCGCGGCCGGGTTGAGGAAGCCCATCAGGTTGTGGCGCGCGATCCGATGGCCTTTCTGGACATGCTGGGCAAGGCGCCTTTCCCGGCCTGGCGGGTGTCAGGCGTTGGCCGCCTGCAATGGGCGAATGGCGCTTATGTCGAGGCGGTCGATGGTGGCACGCTCGACCGCGTGCTGGAACGCCAGATCATGCTTGACGAGAAAGCGGTTGATCAGGTGCGCAAGACGCTGAGCGAAGGCACCGAAATCGATGAGATGCGCCATATCAGCGTGAATGGCGAGCGCCGCGCCATGCGGGTCTTGTCCTTCCTGCTGTCCGGCGGTGTCGGAGCCATGGCTTTTGATGTCACAGACCAGGAACGCGCGCGCGATGAACTCGACAAGCATGTCAAAGCGCATGACGAGACGCTGAACCATGTTGCCGACGCGGTGGCGATTTTCGGCAGTGACCGCAAGCTGACCTTCCATAACCGCGCGTTTGCGAAAATGTGGGATCTCGATGAGGGCTTTTTGCTGGACGGGCCGGGCCATGGTCAGCTGCTTGATCGGCTGCGCGAACGTCGCAAATTGCCGGCGCGCACAGATTATGCCGCCTGGCGGGCCGACGAGCTGTCTTACTATCTCGATATTAGCGGGATCGAAGAAGATGAATGGCACCTGCCGGACAACCGGACCCTGAGCGTCACGCGCCAGCGCCACCCAATGGGTGGTTTGCTGCTCTTGTTCAAGGACATTACCAGCGAGCTTGATCTGCGCACCAAATATAATGCGATGATCAAGACGCAGGGCAAGACACTCGACAGCCTGCATGAAGCCGTCGCCGTGTTTGGCGGCGATGGGCGCCTGAAACTGTCCAACCAGGCCTTTGCCGAGCTTTGGTCACTGGATGAGGCGATGCTGCGCGATGAACCGGACTATGATGTGGTGGCCGAGGCGTGTGTGCCGCTGTTCCACAGCCAGGAGACCTGGACGCAGATCAAGGGGCATATCACCGATCCATCCTCATCTGCGCGCCAGCTGACCACAGGTGAGATGAAGCGGGCCGACGGATCGATCTTGACTTATGTGACCAAGCCCCTGCCGGACGGCAATACGCTGGTTGCGTTTGCCGATGTGTCAGCGCAGCGCGCGGTTGAGGGCGCTTTGCGTGAGCGCGCCGAAGCGTTTGAAACGGCCGACCGGCTGAAGACCGAGTTTGTCCGCAATGTCAGCTATCAGCTGCGCTCGCCGCTGCAGACCATTCTGGGCTATGGCGAGTTTCTGCAGACCGAGAAGATCGGCGATCTCAATGTCGCCCAGCGCGACAAGGTGGACGCAATCTGTGAAGCGTCCAATCATCTTAATGATCTGATCGGCAATATTCTGGAGCTGGCCATGATTGAGGCGGGCCGGATGGATCTTGATCTTGGTGAGGTTGATCTTGCCGCCGTGGTTGAGGATGCGGTCTCAAGCGGGGTGACCAATGCGGCCGATACAGAGGTCGAGGTGGTGGCCGATGTAGCTGACGATCTTGGCATGATCACGGCGGATGAAAAACGCATCCGCCAGATCCTGTTCAATCTGGTTTCCAATGCGCTGCGCTTTACCGATGCAGGTGGCAAAGTGACCATTTCGGCCGAGCGTATGGGCGATACGGCCAAGCTGACGGTGAAGGACAATGGCCGCGGCATTGCGCCGGCCGACCAGGCGACGCGGTTTGACAGCTTTACCTCATCCGATCAGCGCGGTGCCGGTCTCGGCCTGTCGCTGGTGAAGCATTTCGTGCAGCTGCATGGCGGCAATGTCGGCATCAAGTCAGAGCCGGGCGGCGGAACCGAAGTGGTATGCTGGCTGCCGGTTGAGGCGCAGCCACTGGATGGATCGGGCGAGCCCAGCAAGCTGGCCGCTTAAGGGCCTATTGCCCCGACCCCCCGGGCGCGGGGTTAAACACGCTTAACGTGTAAACCCTTGTCAGCGCGAAGATCATCGCGCAGTCTGTCCACAGGCGAGACATTTGATCGATCTTGCTGTATAAAAGGGAGGCGGACATGGCTGTTGCGCGCGTGACTGAAATTATCTCGGGATCGAAGAAGAGCTTTCAAGATGCGATTGAAAAAGGCATCGAGCGAGCCAACGATACTTTGAAGAATGTCGAAGGGGCCTGGGTTAAGGATCAATCGGTGGTCTTGGACAAAGGCAAAATAAAAGAATACCGCGTGGTGATGAAGGTCACATTTATCTTGAAAGACTGACGAGACATTCGCTCGTGAGTTGAACGCCAATGCCACGGCGTGGAGACAGGTAAGGAGGACTGGAATGCTTATAGACGAAATATTGAAGGGCAAGGGTGGGGCGGTCACCACGGTGGATGCGTCAGCGACGCTGCATGTGGCTGCGCAGCTGCTGGATGATAAACGCATCGGGGCGGTGGTCGCCGTCAGCGAGGAGACGGGTATTGCCGGCGTGCTCTCAGAGCGCGACATCGTGCGCCAACTCGCGCGAAATGGCGCCGCCGGGCTTGAGATGAAAGTGGCGGAAGCGATGACACGCGGTGTGATTACAGCCTCGCCCGGCGAGACGATTGATGCCTGCCTTGGGCGGATGACCGACCGGCGGATCCGTCACCTGCCCGTGGTCAAGGGCGCAGAGTTGACGGGGATTATTTCGATTGGCGACCTGGTCAAATGGAAGATTGACAGCGTGCTGGCCGAAGCCGAGGCGATGACGGCCTATATCAAGGGCGGCTGAGCGGCGCGGGCCGGGGCCCATGGCGCAGCGAGACCGGGCGTGGAAATTCGGCTGTCAGTTGAAATAAAAAGCTTGCCAAAGGGGGCGAACAGACTGTATATGGTCCCTTCCTTTGGAAATGCCTCGATTTGTGAGGGGCCGACCTGTTCGGCGCCATGAAATCGCTTCGGTTTAACATCAGGGTAAGATCGGTTTACTGATTTTTTCCTGATCGGCTGTATTGAGGTGTTGACGGGGTAAGGCGTGGCCCATACAAGCCGCCCCTTCAGCGGAAATGCCTCACTTCAAGCGGGGCCGGTTAAACGGCTCAGCATGGGTGGCTTTTTCGACTTCAAAAAGCGGTGGACCCGGCGCAATTCGGGGTCGCTGCAGTAAAGTCGAGAAAGTGTGTTGACGCGACATTCGGTGGCTGTATAAGCCGCCACTTCCGGTCGATGGGCGGCAACGCTCTGAGGCCAAAAACGAGCTTCTGGCTCAGCTGTTTGACATCGCAGGAATTAGGAAGAGAAACGCAGGCGGCATAGGCGACTTGCGGTCCTTTACAGGACCACAATGACTATGACGAATGCGTTTCAAAAGAAATTCTTCACAATGATGAATTGATCGGTGTTTCGATGCCGATCAGGGAAGTCTTGTGAGGGTTTCTCGTCAAAACGTAAATTGCTTTATGCAAGCGACCCCGACCGGTTTTCCCCGGTCATTATGGGGTTATTCGTCAGAACTCATAACTCTCAGGTTGAGAATTGACTTCTGACGAATAACCCCATGATGACCGGGGAAAACCGGTCGGGGTCGCTTGCATAAAGCATATTTACGTTTTGACGAGAAACCCTTGCACAAATCACTATCGACCGAAGCCGATATTTTTTGTGAAGGTATTTCTTTTTGAAACGCATTCGTCATAGTCATATGTGGCCCCGTAAAGGGACCGCAAGTCGCCTATGCCGCCTGCGTTTCTCTTCCTAATTCCTGCGATGTCAAACAGCTGGACCGGAGCCCGTTTCGGCGTCTGGAGCGGTGGGCCCCGTCGACCGGAAGTGGCGGCTTATACAGCCACCGAATTTTGCGTCAACACCCTTTTTTCGACTTTCTGCAGAGCAATTTCGGCGAACCGAAAAACCTCTGTTTTTAAGCCGAAAAGCCACCCCTTGAGCCGTGTAACCGGCCCCAGTGAGTGAGGCATTTCCGTGAAGCCGCGGTCTCTACAGACCCGCCTTCGCTTCGTCAACACCCAATATCACTCCAAACTGCACAAAGAGTTGCATTTGCAACTATCTGAATTTTCGGCGACGCGAACCGTTGGACCGTATTACCGGCCCCGCGAATTCGAGGCATTTACAAACGAAGCCCCCATATAGAGTCTGTTCTGGGGTTTTGGCAAGGAAAAAATTCGCCTGATACGCACATTTTCACAGCGGATTCGTTAACCTTTAGAACACCTGTTCCGAAAGGCCTTTAGCCACTGCGGATATAGGCTGTCATCGCCTCGGCTTCGGCCAGCACCGCATCGATTTTATACTTCACCAAATCGCCAATCGAGATGATTCCAATCAGCTTGCCGCCGTCCAGCACGGGCAAATGTCGAATTCGGCGATCGGTCATCCGACCCAGGCAGGTATCAACGTCTTCACTTGGCGCCGCTGTGATTACCCCGCGGGTCATCGCTTGCGACACGGTCATGTCCACGGTCTTTTCCCGATTGCGTGCAAACCGGCGAACAATATCGCGTTCAGACAGAACGCCGCAGATCTCCCCGCTCGAATCAACGGCAACGATCGCACCGATTCTCTTTTGGTCGAGCACATTGGCCGCCTCTGCCAATGTCATGGTGTCCTGAATCGTCTCGACCGAATGACCCTTATCCCTGAGAATCGTATCTATGAGCATGCATCACCTCCCTGTGCTTTTTATATATATAGAGAATATAGCACAGCTCGGGCCGGTTTTGGAAATGCCGGTCGATTTGTTTCAAACAGAGACAGAAAACGGAGCAATTCACCCTAAAGTGGCGATTCTGTTGCAGCGTTACTTCTCCTTTTGCGCGAATGTCGCTGCAGAATACGCCTCATCTGGCATGGCCGTTGCAGTCATCCTTGCAAACGCAACTTTGCTGGAGAGATGGCTCGATGAAAGCGCCCAAACACACGCGAACCTTTTGCATTGGTGGCATGACCGCACTGGCGGCGGGTGCGCTCATCTCTGCAGCTCTTCCAGCCGCCGCGCAGGAAGCAAGCTCGGTCTCCGAATTTGAACGGCCTTATGGATTTGGCTTTGGCGAAGAGGCCCGCCCTTTCTCGCCCAATAGCCGCGATCGCCTGGGAAATCGCGTCATCATCAACGGCCTGATTGAAGGCGGCTCAGGGCTGGGTGGCAGCTTATTCACCGAGTGGGGTCAGACCGAAGGCGCCACCGGCATGATCGGCACCGGTACCGCGGTCGGTAACCAGCTGAATGTGATCACCAACGGATCCAACAATACGATCATTATTGACTCGACCCAGATCAATAATGGCGACCAGACAGTCGTTCTGAATGGGGAGCTCGACTTTTAATGACCCATCTTCTCACACTTCTGCCTCTGGCGCGCATCAAGGCGCCGGCTGCGGCGCTGGCTTCGGCTCTGTTCGCCACCGGATGCATTTCTCCGGTCGCCGGCCCGGGCGGCAATTATACCCAACCAATTGGTGGTTCCCCGGTCACAGCCAACCCAACGCCTTACTCCGAAGGCCTGGTCTGTATGGGCCATTATGCCCGCCAGTCCGGCGTTCGTGCCCCGCGCATCGCCGTTGGTCGTATTCTCGATTATACCGGCAAAGCCGATATTGAAGGCGGACGCCGTGTGACCCAAGGTGGATCGCTGATGGCGATGTCCGCGCTCGCCAAAGCGGGCGCTGTTCTGGTTGAGCGCTTTGATACGTCTGTCGCCGAGCTCGATCTGAAATATAAGAATAACAAGCTGATCGGCGACGCCCCGGGTCAGTTTGACAAAATCCACGCGGGCTCAATTCCAGGCTCCGACTTTTATCTGGTCGGCGGCATTACCGAGCTGAACTATAATATTCGATCGGTTGGCGGCGAAGCCTTTATTGGCGCCACCAATGCAGAAGATCCCAAAGGCACGGCTGGCGCAAAACTGTTCGTCATCAATGTCGGGCTCGATCTGCGCCTGGTCAAAACCGATACGCTGGAAGTGTTCGACGTGATCTCTTACCAGAAGCAGATCATTGGCCGCGAATTGTCGTTCGGGATCTTCGATTTTGCCAATGGCAATGTCTTTGATGTTGGCGTAGGTGGGCGCGCGCAGGAACCGATCCAGCTGGCGGTCCGTTCCGTCATCGAACGCGCTTCACTGGAAATGATGGCCAATCTGTACGGCGCGCCAAACGCAGATGTCTGCGCGATGACCGAAAACATTATTTCGACCAATAGCACCACCGGCGATTACACCCCGTTCCGGGCGCCGATTGAAGCCTATAATGGCGGCTCGCGTCAGTC
>JBCCMX010000070.1:0-10906 GCA_039026135.1 Pseudomonadota bacterium
GAGCGGTTTGTGCCGCTGTTCCAGCCGAAGATCGATATGAAAACCGGACGTATCTGCGGTGTGGAGGCTTTGGCGCGCTGGCAGCTTGATAGCGGGCGCCTCGTCTCGCCGGCTGTTTTCATCGGTCTGGCCGAGGAGATTGGCTTGATCGACAAGATTGGTCGTCAGATCATGCACCGCTCGTGCGATGCGGTTGCCGCCTGGGCGCGCGCCGGACATGAGCTGAACCTGGCTGTGAACGTCTCCCCGCGCCAGTTTGAGGCTGATGGGCTCGCCGAAATGGTGCTGGAGGCACTGGCCAATTCCGGACTGTCGCCGCGGCGCCTGGAGTTGGAGATCACTGAAAGCCTGGCGATTGAGCAGCCCGAACGTGTGCGCACCGTGCTGACACCGCTTCGCCGCATGGGCATCGGCCTTGCGGTTGATGATTTCGGCACCGGTCATTCCAATCTCGCCATCCTGACCCAGTTTGAGTTCGATGTGTTCAAGATCGACCGCCAGTTCGTCTCCGGCTTGCCGAATGATACACAGGCTGCCGCGATTATTGACCTGATGCTGGGCATGGCCCGCAGCCTTGATATGAAGATTGTGGGCGAGGGCATCGAGACCAAGGCGCAGGCGCGGTTCATGGCCGACAAGGGCTGCGACATTGGTCAGGGCTATCTTTATAGCCCGCCGGTCGGTGAGGCAGCGCTCCTGAAAATGCTTGAAGCGCAGGCCGAGCTCAGGGCCCGGCGATCCGCCTGAGGCAGGCAAGGCCTTGCACTTCGCTGAGACATTCGCCAAATCAGGCGCGTGACAGACTCATTTTCCACTTCAACATCAAGGCCGGCCTGGCACGGGACAACCATCCTGGCGGTTCGCACAGATAAGCATGTCGCCATGTTGAGCGATGGTCAGGTGTCCATGGGCCAGACCGTAATGAAGGGAAACGCCCGCAAAGTGCGCCGGATTGGTGGCGGCGATATTCTTGCCGGATTTGCCGGGGCGACGGCAGATGCGTTCACCCTGTTTGAACGCCTCGAGCAAAAACTCGAACGGTTTCCAGGTCAGCTTCAGCGCGCTGCTGTCGAACTCGCCAAGGAATGGCGCACGGAAAAGTATCTGCAAAAGCTCGAAGCGCTTCTGATTGTTGCCGACAAGGAGACGACGCTTGTGATTACTGGGTCCGGCGACGTCTTGGAGCCGGAATATCCGGTTGTCGCGGTCGGGTCGGGCGGCAATTACGCGCTCTCGGCGGCGCGGGCGCTCATCGATTATGAGAAAGACGCCGAAACACTCGGCCGCAAGGCTATGCAGATTGCCGCCGATATCTGCGTTTACACCAATGCCCACTTCACCGTGGAAGTACTGGATGTTTGATCGCGATGATCTGCGCGCTGCGGTGAGCGCTGATATTCTGACCCCGGAACAGGCCGCGCGTCTGGAGGCGTTTTTACTGTCGCGCCATGCCGTGGAGGGCGATGGCGGCGAAGAACAGCTGCGCTTCCTGTCGAACTTCAATGATATTTTCGTCACGATCGGGATTGGCATCCTGTTCGTCGGCATCGCGGCTTTTTCCGGTCTGATGTTCGGGTCCAATGCCGCGTCCAGCCGCGAGTTGACGGGCGTCTTCTTTGCCGCGCCGATCATTCTGGCAGCTTGGCTGATGATGGAATATTTCTGTGCGCGTCGGCGTATGTTGCTGCCGAGCATGGCGCTGTCTGTCATTTTTGTGGGCGCCGCAACCATTGCCGCCATGTCCATTGTTGCATTGGTGATTGGCGATGACTGGTTTGATGGCAACAGCGTGTTTGAGCGCGCTGGTCTGGCCGGTGTGCTGACCTTTGCTTCGGCGGTAGGCGCCGCACTGATTGTCTATGCCCGCTACCGCTTGCCTTTTTCCCTCTTTCTTGCGGCGCTGGCCGCCTCGGGCATGGTCTATGCCGGGTTTGCCATGATGGGCGAGTTTGGAAATATACTGGGCGGCGGGGTATCGCTTCTGATGGGTATCGCGACCATGGCGGCGGCCATCTGGTTTGACATGCAGGATCCCGAACGCATTCGCAAAGCCTCCGATAATGCGTTCTGGTTGCATCTTGCCGCAGCTCCGCAGCTGATTGCCGGGGTTAGCGCTGTCTTCACCGGGTCGAACGTTCTGTTTGGCATGGCAGGCGGCGACGGCGCAGACCAGAGCCTTATCCTGCTGGTCACGCTGATCGCACTCGGTGTGCTGGCCCTTGGGCTGAACCGGCGCGCCTTGATCGCTGCCAGCTTGTTCACCTTTATCTGGACGCTGGTTGCGGTTCTCGGCGCAGCTGGGATGGATGGCCTCTCGGTCTTTATGCTGGTGACGCTGTTAATTGGCGGCGGCGTTGTCTTTCTTGGCGCGGGCTGGAAAACAGCGCGTCGTTCGGTTCTATCTGTCTTGCCGCGCGGCGGTGTCTGGGACCGCGTCTTTCCACCTGAACCCGTTTGAGATCACTTATGACTGAGCTTACGCCTGCTGAAATCGTTGCAGAACTCGATCGCCATATTGTCGGCCAGAAAGATGCCAAGCGCGCGGTTGCGCTGGCGCTGCGCAATCGCTGGCGCCGAAAACAGGCACCGGAAGGTCTGCGTGAAGAGATCACGCCAAAGAACATCCTGATGATTGGCCCGACAGGCGTCGGCAAGACAGAGGTCTCGCGCCGCCTTGCGAAGCTTGCCAATGCACCTTTCCTCAAGGTCGAGGCGACCAAGTTTACCGAGGTTGGCTATGTCGGCCGCGACGTTGAACAGATCGTCCGTGACCTTGTGGAATCGGCTATCGGCATGATTAAGGACGCCAAACGCAAGACGGTTGAAGAACAGGCGCGCGACGCGGCCGAAGCCCGTCTGCTGGACGCGCTGGTAGGCGAGGATGCACAAGCGTCGACCCGCGAGGTGTTTCGGCGAAAACTGCGCTCTGGCGAGCTTGACGACAAGGCCGTGGATGTCGATCTGGAAGAAACCGGCGGGCCGATGCAGATGATGGATTTGCCAGGCAGCGGCGGCTCGATGGGCATGATCAACCTTGGTGATATGCTTGGCAAGGCGATGGGCGGGCGCACCAAGCGTGTGCGCACAACTGTCAAGGATGCCTATAAGCCGCTGATCGATGAGGAAGCCGACAAGCTGATTGACGAAGATGCCATTGTACGTGAGGCCGTCCGCGCCGTGGAAGAGGACGGCATTGTGTTTCTCGACGAAATTGACAAAGTCGCCGGCAGTTCCGGACGCGGCGGCGCCGATGTCAGCCGCGAGGGCGTTCAGCGCGACCTCCTGCCACTCATCGAAGGCACGACGGTCTCAACCAAGCGTGGCCCGGTCAAAACCGATCATATCCTGTTTATTGCGTCCGGCGCGTTTCATGTTGCCAAACCTTCCGATCTTTTGCCGGAATTGCAGGGGCGTTTGCCGATCCGTGTCGAGCTTCAGCCGCTTAGCCGGGATGATATGCGCCGTATTCTGGTTGAGCCGGAAGCCAGCCTGATCAAACAGCATGAAGCGCTGCTCGCGGCCGAGACGGTCACGCTGGTCTTTGAAGATGCCGCGATTGACGCGCTCGCTGACCTTGCGGTGAAGGTGAATGACAGCGTTGAGAATATTGGTGCCCGCCGCCTGCAGACAGTGATGGAGCGCCTGCTCGACGAGATCAGCTTTGACGCCAATGACCGGGCTGGCGAAACCGTCACGATCACCGCCGATTACGTTGAGGCGCAGCTGTCTGATCTTGTCGGCAATTCGGACCTGTCAAAGTTCATTCTTTAGTCAAGAACGCTTTGATGTGTTCAGACGAAATTGCTGCCAGGTCTCTGGGCTGAATGCATCGGCGATATCCAACATCCGCAGGAATGATGGGATGACGGAGCCGTCTTGCGTATTGACCGCATCATAATCAATGACATGAACATTCTCTTGGCCAAACGCTTGCCGGAAAAGGTCTAGACGCGCTGGAAAATCGAGCATCCAGGAATCGTCTTCCAGATAGGCATGCGACTGCGTGTCGGACACTTTGTCCAAGCCCAGGCGCCGAAGCTGTGCGAGATAGGAGCGGCGGTAATCCTCTCGATTTCGCTGGTAAGCGATAATGCTCACCTCGTCTGGCAGCATGGATGCCAGCCGTTCCACTTCATCAGGGTAGCGAAGCAATGACACGCCTTCACCAGAGAAAATCGAGGTGCCCTCACCAACCGCTTCGAAAAATGCTGCGATGCGCTCTGCCGCCGCTTTTGCGTATGCCTCGCCGAAATCGAGATCGAACATCGACTTGAACGTCGAGTCCCGTTCCTGACGCATCGTCGATGTATGAAGTTCGACATGGTTTTCAGCTTTGTGGACACCTTGGTAGAACCAATAGCCAAGCTGCTGCAGCCCCGTGCGATTGGCCTGCATGAAGTGCTGAATCGATGTTGTTCCGGTTTTGTGAAAACCGATATGCACGATACACTTCTTTAGCGTCGCCGGATCTGATGGCTTATCCATGCCGGTCACACTGTCGCGGGCGCATCGCTTACAATAGCTCCGCGTCGGTCATGACTTCCACCAGTGACGGACCGTCATGGGCGATGGCTTTAGCGAGTGCGTCGTCGAGCTGATCGCGCGTTTTCACAAGCTCCCCCATACCCCCGCAAGAGCGCGCGAAACCGGCAAAGCTCGGATTGACAAGGCTCGTCTGCCACACTTCGAACTCAGCTGCTTTCTGTTCCTTGGTGATCTTGCCAAGCTCTGAATTGTTCATCAGCACATGCGTGATGTTCATGCCGTATTTGACTGCCGTGGTGAACTCCATGGAGTATTGGCCAAAGCCGCCATCGCCGGACACAGAAATCACCTTGCGGCCCCTATACGGTCCGTCCTCTTGCGTTGCAGCCCAGGCGCCCATCGCGGCGGGGAAACTGAACCCGATCGAGCCGAGATAGCCGGACATCAGCACGCGCTGATTGCCTGTCGGTTCGAAATAACGCCCAAATGAATAAGTATTGTTGCCGACATCGACGGGCAGGATCGCATCTTCAGGGGTATGGCGGGTTAGCGCGTCAAACAGAGCGGCGGCCGAAACGCCGTTGCCATTGTCTTCCAGGACCCGCTTGGCCTTCTCGGCGCGCCAAAGTTTCCAGCGCGCAGCAACTTCCTCGGTCTGGTTGATCGCGCTGGCCCCGCCGCGATCCATCTCTGCGCATAGAAGATCCGCTGTGACCCCAACATCGCCCATGACCGGAACGGTCACCGGATGACGCTTGGCCAGACGCATCGGATCGGTATCGACCTGAATGGTTGGGGCGCCTTCATAAATGCCGGTATGATCTGAAAAACTGGCCCCAAACACGAGTAGCAGGTCGGCTTCATTCATAAACCAGCTCGCGATTGGCGTGCCTGATCGACCCATCACGCCGGCCGCCAGGGGATGGGCATCGCCGATCTGGCCCTTGGCCTTGAATGTGGTGGCGATTGGAATGCCGAGTGTCTCGGCCAGTTTGATTACCTGACCCATGCCGGCAAGGGCGCCATAGCCGACAATAATCATCGGACGCTTGGCGGTTTTGAGCAGGTTCGCGGCCTCTTCCAGTGCGGCTGGCGGCGGGCCGACCCGCAAGTCAGCCATGCGGCCAGCCGGGTTTTGTGCCTTAGCATCTTTGGCTGCGGGTTTGGGCTGCACATTGTCCGGGAAAACCAGATGGCCGACACCGCGTTCCAGAATGGATGTCTTGATGGCCTGCGTCATCAGCAGGGCATGATCGGAGGTTAAGTGCACCGTTTCGGAGAAGGCCGAGACCGCCTCAAAGGCGGCTTCAAGATCAATGTCCTGGAAGGCATGCACACCGACGACCTGATCCTGCACTTGTCCCGTCAAGGCCAGCGCCGGCGCATTATCGACTTTCGCATCCCACAGCCCGGTCAGCAGATTGGTCGCGCCAGGCCCGGCAATGGTCAGCGCGGCGGCGGGCTTGCCGGTCAGCTTGCCATAGCCTGAAATCGCAAATGCGGCGGCGCCTTCGTGACGGATGCCATAATAGGTCAGATTGCCCTCGGTCTCTTGCGCGCGAAAGGCCTCTGCAAGGCCAAGATTGGAATGACCCACCATACCGAACACATTGCGCACGTCCCAGTTCACCATGGTTTCGGCCATGACATCGGCAATTGTACGTTCGCGCGGTGGCAAACCCGGCACGCCGACATAGACGCCATCGTTGCGCACATCGACTTCGAACATGTCCTGGCCGGTATCTTCGTGACCTCCTGGCGGTTTGCCGGTCAGCGGATCAAAGTCCCAGCCATGCCAGGGGCAGCGTAGCCAGCATTTGTCTTCGATGCCGCGCTCAATCGAACCTTCACCGAGCGGTCCTCCCTGGTGGGGACACTTATTGTCCATCGCCGCCCATTGGCCGTCAAAATGAACGAGCGCAACCGATTGTGTACCGGCGGTGGCCGGCTTCACACGCCCCTCTGTCACCTCACCGGGTTCTGCAACCTTGTACCAGACCAGCGCTTCAGTCTCAGTTGTCATATGTCGGTTCCTTGCCTCGCAAACTCGCTCTGCAATAGGTAAAGCATAGACAGAACGCATCTCACAGCCGATCATAAAAATGTTAACTGGCGTGAGTAGCGCTCGTTCGGCGCTTGCGGTTAAACCTCAGGTGACAATGAAGGGGAAAGTGGCATGCGCAAAATCGCCATCGCTCAATGGACAGACTTGGCTGATCGTCAGCCGGAATATGCAATCGTGGGCGAGGTTGATCTTGTCGTGGTGCGCTATGACGAGACCGTATCGGTATTTTATGGCCGCTGTTTGCATCGCGGCGCGCTGATGGCTGATGGTCATGTAGACGGTAATGACAATCTGATTTGCGGTGTCCATGATTGGGACTATCGCCTTGATACGGGCGTGTCAGAGTATGAGAATTCTGAGAAGCTGCCCAAGTTCAGTGCTTGGATCAAAGGTGGGCAGGTCCTGGTCGATGCCGATGAGATTGAAGCCTGGGGCAAAGCAAATCCGCAGCCTTATGAGCGCGAAGAATATCTCGGCCTCTATCAGGACCCGAGCCATGAAGAACATGCAGAACCCTATAATAAGCTGATTCAGAAATATGCGCGCGAAGGACTGTCCAAGACGGGCCACCATGGTGTGACCGAGTCGATGGGGGTCCCGCGTGCCGAGCTGCCGGACTGGGACGATATTCAAATGCTTACAGCGCAGCTGCATCGCTTTCCGCTGCTTGATGACGAGCCGGTCGATACCGGCGTTGTGATTGGCCCGAATGCGCAAAAGCCCCTGAAGCTGGATATTCCGATATTTGTCTCTGACATGAGTTTCGGGGCGCTGTCTGAGCCGGCCAAAGTGGCGCTGGCGCGCGGCGCGGAACTGGCTGGAACCGGTATCTGTTCCGGGGAAGGGGGCATGCTGCCGGAAGAACAGGAAGCCTGCTCGAAGTATTTTTATGAGCTCGCCTCTGGCCGGTTTGGCTTTTCCTGGGACAAGCTTGCCAAGGTTCAGGCCTTCCACTTCAAAGGCGGGCAGGGCGCCAAGACCGGGACGGGCGGTCACCTGCCGGGCGAGAAGGTGAAGGGGAAGATTGCAGAGGTGCGCGGGCTGAAGGAAGGCGAAGCGGCCATCTCACCGCCGCGCTTTCCGGACTGGACTGATAGCAGCCAGATTAAGGCGTTTGCCGACGAGGTACGCGACCGCACCGGCGGTATTCCGATCGGTTACAAGCTCTCGGCCCAGCAGATCGAGAAGGATATTGATGCCGCGCTTGAGGTTCGCGTGGACTATATCATTCTGGATGGCCGCGGTGGTGGAACCGGCGCGGCGCCGATTATCTTCCGGGACAATATCTCCGTCCCGACCATTCCGGCGCTGGCGCGCGCGCGTCATCACCTCGACACGGTGGGTCGGCCGGATGTGTCGCTAATCATTACCGGCGGGCTGCGCAAGCCGGCCGATTTCGCTAAGGCGCTGGCGCTGGGCGCAGACGCGATTGCGGTCTCCAATGCCGCAATGCAGGCGATTGGCTGTATTGCGATGCGCGCCTGCCATACCAATAATTGTCCTGTCGGCATCGCGACGCAAAAGCCGCATCTTGTCTCTCGCCTGGTGATCGAGAAATCGGCCCACCGGCTGAAGAATTTCTTCGACGCTTCAACGGACTTGATGAAAGTGCTCGCGCGGGCTTGCGGCTATGACAATCTGGCAAGCTTTCAGCCTGAAGACCTGACTACTTTTGATCGCCAGATGTCTGAATTAACAGGGATTGCCTTTGCGGGGGTCAAGCGATGAGCCTTGCGAGCGCAAACGCCATTGTCTCCATGCTGGGATTGTATTTTGCGGCGGGGCTTGGCGTGGGGCTGATCTACATGTTTGGCGGCGCCGGGAAGATCGATCCGGCGGCAAAAGGCAAGGGCTTGCCCTGGCGCGTGCGCCTGCTCATCCTGCCGGGCATTATTGGCCTCTGGCCACTTATGCTCAGCAAGCTGTTTCGCCAGAAGGAGCCACCGGTCTCATGAAACGCGCGCATCGAAAAATGCATCTCGTCCTGTGGTTGCTCCTGGCCCCGGCCGTCTTCGCGATTGTCATGCTCGCTGTGATGTATCGCCCGGCTGACCCGGTCAATGATCTCTTGCCGGATCTTTTGATCGAGGAGGCAAGCTGATGTCTCACGATTACAAAGCGGTGCAATGGACGCCGTTCAAGAAACGGTTTGATCTGTGGATGCTTGGCGGCATTGCCGGTTACCTGGTCGTCTTTGTTGCAGTCAGTCTGGCCAGCCCGCCAGCTGGTGAAGCCTTTACGCCGATCCAGATCCTGATGCGCGCAACCGGCACGCTCGCCTTCCTGATGCTGACTTTTATTCTCTGCATTGGGCCACTCGCGCGGCTGACAGACCGGTTCAAACCCTTCTTGTACAATC
Source organism: Pseudomonadota bacterium (assembly GCA_039026135.1). Classification (GTDB taxonomy): domain Bacteria; phylum Pseudomonadota; class Alphaproteobacteria; order Caulobacterales; family Hyphomonadaceae; genus Henriciella. The sequence goes on from JBCCMX010000070.1 coordinate 8,910, forward strand.
GCCGGCATTTGGGCGTGGCGACTTTTATCATCGCGCTCATCCATGCCGCGCTGGTCTTGCTATGGTATCATGGCTTTTCAGACGTGAACCCGCTGGTCTCTCTGTTCGTCTCCAATCCGCGCTATGACAGCTTGGCCGGCTTCCCTTTTGAAAGCCTTGGCTTTGTCGCCTTGCTCATCATGTTCCTGATGGCTGCCACGAGCCATGATTTCTACAATGCCAATCTGGGGCCCGGCCTCTGGAAGGCGCTGCATATGGGCGTTTATATCGCCTATGGCCTGCTTGTGGCGCACATCGCGCTTGGCGCGATCCAGTTTGAGAAGAACCCGCTTTATGTCACCGCGCTCTGCGCTGGCTCGCTGAGCGTGGCCGGCCTGCATGTGTTCACTGGCCTTGCCAGCTTGCGCCCGGCCAATCGCGCCGTGCTGGAGGGCTGGCTGAAAGTGGCAGATATCGCCGAGATGCAAGACAGCCGCGCGAAGATTGTGCGGCCGGTATCGGGTGAAGCCATCGCCGTATTTCTTGACGGGGATCAGGTGTCTGCCGTCTCGAATATCTGTCGCCATCAGGGCGGACCGCTAGGTGAGGGCAAGATCGTCGATGGCTGTATCACCTGTCCCTGGCATGGCTTTCAGTACCGGATGGAGGATGGCCAGTCCCCGCCGCCCTTTACAGAGAAGATTGCCACTTATGAGACCAGGATTGTCGATGGCACCGTCTATGTGAACCCCCAGCCCAATGCGCCGGGCACCCCGCAAGCGCCCAGCCCGATTGGAGCAGACGCATGAGCAAGGATAATTTCTTTATCGGCTGGGCCGACACGCCAAAACCCGATCGCCGTTTCTTTATGGGGGCCGGTCTTGGCCTGATGGGCGGCACGCTGGCCGGGGCTGGCTTGCTGGCCGCCGGGCAGAATGCGCCAGGCAATGGCAGCTGGAATATGGGCGAGATCAAGGAATGGCGCGGCTATGCCACGGCAGAGCCGTATGGCACGCTGCGCCTTGGCGGGCCGGATGATGCGCCGGACTTTGCACTGCTCGGCTGTCAGGGTAAATGCGGCGTGAGTGCCCGGATCGGCGCGCTCGAAGGCGTCCCCGTCGTGGTCAAGGGCTCGCTTATTCAGCGCGGCCCGTACAAAATGATCGCCGTGGTTGATGGCATGGACTGGATCCGCGCGGATGACGAGACACTGCCTGCCGACATGCCGTTTCCCGCGCTGGAAACCCTCGGTGAGGTCTCGCTGAAGGGCGAGATTCTCGACAGCAAATGCTGGTTTGGTGCGATGGCTCCGAATGAGGGCAAGGTGCATAAATCCTGCGCGGCGCTCTGTATTCGCGGCGGGATTCCGCCAGCCTTTTACGTCAAGGACCGCAAGGATCAAAAAGCGCTGATGATCATGACAGATGGCGGCCTTGCCCACAGTCATGACATTCTGCCCTATGTCGCCGACCCGGTTGCGCTGACAGGCAGGCTGCAGCGCATGGGCGCGCTTCTTTTTCTCGATGCGCCGGTCAGCGCGCTCACACGGCTTTAACCTAAATTTCCTTTTAGACGCCGGCTCTTTTAACGCGCCATCAACCAGCCTACTGCGAAGACAGGGGCTTGAGTAAGAAAAGGCGCAGCGAGATGAAACGTGTGGCAGTTGTTTATGGCGGGTGGTCGTCTGAACGAGACGTTTCCATTTCGTCAGGCACGAAAATGGCGGCCGCAGCGCGCGCCGCTGGCTATGATGTCACAGAGGTTGATGCGGGCCGGGATCTTGCCCAGGTGCTGGGTGACCTGAAACCGGATGCCATCCTCAATGGCTTGCATGGTCCTTGGGGCGAGGATGGCTGCGTTCAGGGCGTGTTTGAGGTTCTCGGTCTGCCCTACAGCCACTCCGGTGTGCTCGCCTCGTCGCTCGCCATGGACAAGGTCAAGTCCAAGGCCGTGTTTGCCAATGCAGGTCTTGATGTAGCGCAGGATGTTGTGGTCACCCGCGCGCAGGTGGCCCGTGC
>JBCCMX010000071.1:0-10854 GCA_039026135.1 Pseudomonadota bacterium
ATGATGCCGGATCCCGCTTTCTATGCATCCTGTCTGCAGGAAAGCTTTGACGATCTCGCCCTGGCTGCCGGAATTGATCTGGAGCCAGAAACCAAAGCCGCCGCGCCGGTCAAGAAAGCCGCCCCGCGCGCCAAAACCTCCGCTGCGCCGCGGACGCGCAAACCCGCCGCGCCAAAGCCGAGAGCCAAGGCGCCGGCCCGGAAAGTCGCTGCGGCCAGCACGGCCGCAACCACTGCACGCAAACCGGCCTCGCAGAAAACACAAGCCGCGACAAAAGCAAAGCGCGCGACAGGTACGAAAACCACAGCCAAAAAGCCGGCATCAGGCAAAGCAACCACGGCGCGCAAACCAAAGGCCACGCGCCCGAAAACCTGACCTTCCCCCCCTTCGGAGTTTTAGAAACCACTTTCCAGGCGAGGTCGCCGACACCTCGCCAATGAGGCGAATTCTGTTATGCTGAGCAAAATTACAAAAAAAATGACGCAATTCAGAAGGCGACAAAATATGACAAGTCAAAGCGACACGGCGCAGCCACCTGCGCTGATCTGGACCCTGACCGAAGGGCGCGCGATGTTCGAATATGGCATGTTCAGCTTGCTGCGGACGCGTATGAAAGCCCTGCCAAAAGGCGACGGCCACCCTGTTCTGACCTTGCCCGGATTTATGGCCAGCGACCGCTCGACAAAGCCGATGCGCAACCTGCTGGATGATCTTGGATACGAGACTTTCGGCTGGGGCCTTGGCCAGAATGTTCGGCTAAGCCACAGACGCGAGCTGGAAATGCTAGACCTGGTTGATCGCATTTACGACCAGACCGGCCGCAAGCTGTCCATGGTCGGCTGGAGCCTCGGCGGCGTGTTTGCCCGCGAGCTCGCAAAAATGCGGCCCGATAAAGTGCGCATGGTCATCTCCATGGGCAGCCCGATTGCCAATAATCGCCGCTTCTCCTCGGCCCGCAACCTCTACGAGTCGATCAATGGCGAGTCAGAAAAAACCATTCCGAATGAGCGGTTCGAGCAGCTGCACCGCGCACCGCCTATGCCAACGACCTCAATCATGACCAAAACAGATGGCATTGTCGCCTGGAAAGGCTCGATCCAATATCCGTGCGCGCATCCACAGACCGAGAACATCATTGTCCCGGCCAGCCATATCGGCCTCGGTGTCAATCCGGTTGTCATGGTGGCGCTGGCCGATCGTCTCGCCCAGCCCGAAGGTGAGTGGACGCCGTTTGATCGCTCTGGCTGGCGTGAATTTGTCTTTGACAGCCCTGAATTCGCCGACGCGGTCGCCGCTTAAAGGTTGTCCGTCAGCTCCTGGTGGCGCTCCAGCATTAGCGACAGCGTCGCAAAGCCGGCTTCGCCAAGATAGGGCACCAGCAGCAGCATGAATTGCAGCACCGTGTCATGGATCAGCTGCGGGCCTTCACGCGCCTCACCTTCGATTAGATCACGGCTCAGCCAGAAGGTCAGCGTGGATACCATCTGGTCAATCAAGTGGCCTTCAATGCGCCGATCAATCTTCAGCACACCGCGCCGATAAAGCTGGCGCAACATGCCATGCACGGCCTGGCGCTTCATCGCCAGGATACGGCGAAACCGGTGGCCAAGCGCGGGATAGCGCGCGATCAGCTCGCCAAGATTGCGATAGAAAAAGCGAAAATCGTAAATCTCCTCAAGAATGATATAGGTAAAGACCCAATAGTCCTCGACCGTCTCCAATCCCTTTGGATCGGCCTGCAGAACCAGCGTCATTTCTTCTTCAAAACGCTCAAACAGCGCTTCAATAATCGGCTCTTTTCCCTTGAAATGATAGTATAAATTGCCCGGCGACATATCCAGTGCGTTGGCAATATCCACGGCCGACTGTTCAGCTTCGCCTTCCGCGTTGAACAGGGCGAGACTGCGGTCAAGAATGCGGTCGCGGGTCTTCATCCGCGCAGATCTAGCATAAAAATGTCAATATCGACCAAACACAGCCGGCGAAATCTGCGATGTCTCGCGCTAGCTCTTCTTGCCAATTCGAACGATATTGCCAACATCTGAGACAAGGCTTGGCGGCAAGTGCTCGCTCTGCTCGCTCAGGAATTTCTCAAGTGCAGACGATGTTTGCGGCTGGCTGAACAGGAAACCCTGCAGCTCGTCGCAGCCTTGCGTCTTCAGGAAATCAGCCTGCGCGCGCGTCTCAACACCTTCCGCCGTCACGCGAAGGCCGAGCGCATGCGCCATGGAAATCGTCGCCCGGGCAATGGCGCAGCTTTGATCGCTGGTTTCGATCCCGCGCACAAATGCCTGGTCAAGCTTCAGCTTGTCGAACGGGAAGCGCTGCAAATAGGCCAGCGACGAGAACCCGGTCCCGAAATCATCCAGGGCGATCTTGACGCCGACCTGTTTCAACCGGCGCAGCCGCTCCAGAACAAATTCATTGTCCGACAGGAAGACCGTTTCGGTAATCTCCAGCTCCAGGCGTTTGGGATCAACGCCAAACTCGGCAATCTTGTTCTCGATCAGGATCAACAGTGCCGAACTATGAATCTGCAGCGGCGAGATATTGATACCAACCTTGATATCGGGCGGCAGATAGGACGCCGCCTCGATCGCCTTGCTGACCACGGTATCGCCAAGCTCGATGATCAGACCATTATTCTCGGCAATGGCAATGAACTCGGCCGGAGACACCGCCCCGCGCGTCGGGTGGAACCAGCGCAGCAAAGCCTCAACACCGACAACCGTTTCAGTGTCGCCCGACACGATCGGCTGGAATTGCAGTTTCAGGTCTTCTGTGCCGATCGCCTCGGCCAGGTCGCGCGCTAGTTCGCGCTGCCCGCGCACCTTCGCCTTGAACTCTTCAGAATATTCTTTCCAGGTCGCCCGGCCGCTCGCCTTGGCTGAATAGAGCGCCAGATCAGCCTCTTTCAAAAGGGATGAGGCGTCCCGCTCGGCCGACTGGATATGTTTGAAGCCGACACTGGCGCTACACTGGACTTCAGACAGTTCCAGCGAGTAAGGCGCGGCCAGCGTCTTGGTCAAACGGTCGACAAAGGCCAGCATCTCATCGCGCCCGCTATGCCCGGTGGTCAGAACCGCGAACTCGTCGCCGCCAAACCGGCACACGCTGTCTGTGGCGAGACACGCATCTTTCAGGCGGCGGGCGACTGACCGCAACACTTCGTCTCCGCCCGCATGACCGAACGTGTCATTGATCCACTTGAAATTATCCAGGTCGATCCAAAGGATGCCGCTCGCTGAGTGCTGCGCATCAATCGAACCGAGATGCATATCGAGCGCGCGGTAGAAGCTTGCCCGATTAATCAGCCCCGTCAGATCATCATATTCTGTCAGGAAGGCGGCGCGGTTCTCGCTGACTTTCAGCGCGGTGATATTGGTTGCCGATCCGCGATAGCCGACAAAGCGCTGATTGTCATAAAGCGGGCGCGCTGATACGCGCCACCACGACTCCCCGCCCGTTGCGCTCGGTGCCGCCTGCAGCTCAAGCGCAACAATTTCAGACCGGCGGATCAGCCGTGCCGACAGCAAGTCGCGTTCCGGTGAGGGCAAAAACAGATCCAGACATGCCTTGCCGATCAGCTCTTCGCCATCACCGACGCCGAATTGCTGCAGCTGGCTGATTTCGGTCAGCTTCAGATCATCATCCGTGCGCCAGATCGCTGTTGAGGAACTTTCGCCAACCTCCTCAAGCACGGATTGCAGCTGCGCGGTCTCGGCAAACACTGCCTCAGCATCTTCCAGCCGCTTGTCGAAGCGGGCAAAATACCAGCGTGTGCAGATGACCAGCGCACTGAAATAGACCAGCATGACCAGCGAGATAATCGTTGACCAGGTGTCTGTGCGCACAATTGTATAGCCGAAAAATCCGGCGCAGACGGCAATCAGGAGCGCTGTTGCGACCCGTGGCAGTGCGCGCAGCAGCAAGGTCGACGACAGGATACAACCTGACATCACCGCGCCGGAAACGAGCGCGCCGGTGGCCGGGCTCAACGCAACGAGAACCGCCGGAACCAGGCCCCATGCCACCCCCAGCCCGACCGCGGTGAAGCGCCACATTGGCGAGTTGACCGTGTAAAGGTCGCGGTCGAACAGGATCGACTTTTCGCGCAAGCTGACCAGAAACAGGGAGCTACAGACAAAACACTGCGCCATCGCCCAGAATGACAGGGCCGACGCCACTCCGCCGCGCGCCGACATCACGACGATAGCAGCGGTGACCAGGCTGGTCATGAACAGAATGGGTGAAACCAGAGAGACAACGGCAATGCGGCGCGAATTCCGGATCGCATGGATCGGAACCAGGTTCTCGCCTGCAATGTCCTCGCCGCTCTGCGTGTGTGCTTTGCCAGCATCTTCTTTGGATTGAAGCATCGTCCCGCCTGACTTGCTGTCGTCAGACCGTTCTAAGGCGGGTAAACGAAATTTCTGTTCACACGCCGAAGCAAATTTACATCAAATTTGCCTGATCATAGCGGCGGCAAACCGCCCGGATCAGCGCCTAGACGTCCAGCAACATCCGCTCGGGATCTTCCAGCGCCTCCTTGACGCGCACAAGGAAGGTCACCGCCTCTTTGCCATCCACAATGCGGTGATCATAGGACAGGGCAAGATACATCATCGGGCGGATCTGCACCTCGCCATTGATCGCAACGGGGCGCTGCTCAATGCGGTGCATGCCGAGCACGCCCGATTGCGGCGGGTTCAAAATCGGCGTCGACATCAGCGAGCCATACACACCGCCATTGGTGATGGTGAATGTACCGCCCTGCATATCATCGATCGCCAGATTGCCATCGCGCGCCTTGCCGCCAAGCACGCCAATCGCCTCCTCGATACCGGCCAGCGAAAGCTCATCACAATCGCGCACGACCGGCACAACAAGCCCCTTGTCGGTGCCGACGGCCACGCCGATATCGTAGAAGTTCTTGTAAATGATGTCCGTGCCATCAATCTCGGCATTCACCGCCGGAATTTCCTTCAACGCTGAGACAACGGCCTTGGTGAAAAAGCCCATGAAACCAAGCTTCACACCATGCTTCTTCAGGAAGGCATCCTTATAGACTTTGCGCAGCTTCATCACCTCAGTCATGTCGACATCATTGAATGTCGTCAGCATCGCGGCAGTGTCCTGGGCCTCTTTCAGCCGGCGGGCAATGGTCTGGCGCAGGCGTGTCATCCGCACGCGCTCTTCTCGCGGCCCAAGCTCGCGCGGGGCCTTGGTCTGGGCCGGTGCAGGCGCCGCGGGTGCCCGGTTCACATAGGCCAGCGCATCGGCTTTTGTCGCGCGGCCATCACGGCCCGTGCCTGGGATCTGCGCCGGATCAACGCCGGCCTCAGCTGAAATACGGCGAACAGACGGTGCAACCGGGGACGCGCTCGCCGCCGTTGCAGGTGCTGGCGCCGGTGCCGGTGTTGGCGCGGCAGCTGGCGCAGGTGATGCTGCGGCACCGCCGGACCCACCAATGCGCGCAATAACAGAGCCGGGCGTGACCGCATCGCCCTCGCCGACAAGCCATTCGGTGATCACGCCATCAGCCGAGGCCGGCACTTCCAGCGCGACCTTGTCAGTCTCGATTTCGGCAATGGTTTCGTCTTTCGAAACTGTTTCACCAACCTGTTTCAGGAAGCTGCCCATTGTACCTTCGGCAACGCTTTCGCCCATGGAAGGGACAACCACGTCGGCGTTGGCACCGCCTGATGCGGGCGCGGGTGCCGCCGCGGCCGGCGCCGTCGTAACCGCCGCCCCGTTCGCACTCTCGCCAATCTGCCCCAGCAGCGCGCCAATCTCCACCGTGTCGCCTTCCTGGGCAACAATTGCGCTCAGCGTTCCGGCCTCCGTCGCGGACACTTCAACCGCCACTTTGTCGGTTTCCAGCTCCACCAGAACTTCATCTTTTTCGACAGTATCACCTGCCGCTTTCAACCAGCGCCCTACGGTTGCTTCGGTGACGCTTTCGCCAAGGGTCGGCACTGTAATGTCGGTCATATCAATCTCAATCTATCTCTATATCTGTTAGCCGGTCACAACGCTGTCTTCGACAGGCGCCTCACCCAGAGCTAAATTCAGGAAAGCTTCTTTTTCTGCACTATGGGTCGACATCAGGCCGGTTGCCGTCGCCGCGGCCGGCGGACGCCCGGTATATTTTGGCCGTGGCTGGCTCGATCCAATCTGACCGGCGGCCCACTCGATTTCGTCGCGAATAAAGGTCCAGCCGCCCATATTGCGCGGCTCTTCCTGACACCAGACAAGCTCGGCCTGCCCAAAACGTTTCAGCTCCTGCAGCAAAGCTTTGCGTGGCACCGGATAGAGCTGCTCGATCCGCAACAGGTAAATATCGTCCGCACCGCTTTCTTCGCGCGCTTCGAACAGATCGTAATAGACCTTGCCGGAACAGATCACGACGCGCCGGATCTTGTCATCTGCCACCAGCTTTAGTTTGCCTTCGCGGCCAGGCGTTTCGGCATCATCCCATAGCACACGGTGGAAGGACGATTTGGTATTGAAATCTTCCAGCGCGCTAATCGCCAGCTTATGGCGCAGCAATGACTTTGGCGTCATGATAATCAGCGGCTTGCGAAAGTCGCGGTGGATCTGGCGGCGCAGGGCGTGGAAATAGTTGGACGGCGTGGTCAGGTTGCAGACTTGCCAATTGTCTTCGGCACACATCTGCAGGAACCGCTCAAGCCGAGCCGAAGAGTGTTCAGGGCCCTGGCCCTCATAGCCATGTGGCAAAAGCAGGGTCAGCCCGGACATGCGCAGCCATTTGCGCTCGGCCGATGAGATAAACTGATCAAAGAAAACCTGCGCGCCATTGGAGAAGTCACCAAACTGGGCCTCCCAGAGCGCCAGCGCATTCGGGTGGGCCAGCGAATACCCATACTCATAGCCAACAACCGCTTCTTCAGACAGAAGCGAGTCAATCACTTCATAATCGCCCTGACCGTCCCTGAGATGGTTGAGCGGGGTATAGCGCGCACCGGTTTTCTGATCGACAAAATGACTGTGACGCTGAGAGAATGTGCCACGCCCACAATCCTGTCCGGACAGGCGCACCGGAAAGCCCTCGTCGAGCAGTGTCGCAAACGCAAGATGCTCAGCCAGGGCCCAGTCAATGCCCTTACCGGATTTCACTGCATCACGGCGCGCCGAGACCACACGGTTCAGCGTGCGATGAATATCGACATCTTCAGGAACCGTAGTGATGCGCTCGCCAAGCTCGACCAGTTTCGATTTGGTCACACCGGTCTTGCCGCGCCGCTCGTCGTCAACCGGCAAGCCAAGGCCTTCCCACTCGCCTTCCAGCCAATCGGCCTTGGTTGTCTCAAGCGTCTTGGCATCTTCGAATGCCTTGTCGAGGAAGGCCTCGAAGGCTTTGACCTCAGCTTCCACCTGATCAGCGGTGTAAAGGCCCTCTTCAACCAGGCGCGCGCCATACAGCTCCCGTGTCGACTTGTGCGTCTTGATCCTGGTGTACATGACCGGCTGGGTGAACATGGGCTCGTCACCCTCATTGTGCCCGAACCGGCGATAGCAGAACATGTCGATAACGACATCCTTGCCGAATTTCTGACGGTACTCCGTGCCGACTTTCGCAGCATAGACAACCGCTTCAGGATCATCGCCATTCACATGGAAAATCGGCGCCTGCACCATCAGCGCCACATCCGATGGATAAGGCGAAGAGCGCGAATACATCGGGCTTGTGGTAAAGCCGATCTGGTTGTTCACGATGAAGTGGATCGTCCCGCCGGTGCGATAGCCTTGCAGGCCTGACAGGGCGAAACACTCCGCCACAACACCCTGGCCGGCGAACGCGGCATCGCCGTGCAGCAGAAGCGGCAGCTTGTTGGATCGCTCCAGCGTGCCGGTATCAACCGCTTCCATCGCCTGCTTGGCGCGGGTCCGGCCCAGGACAACCGGGTTCACCGCCTCCAGGTGGGACGGATTGGCGTTCATGGTCAGGTGGACATTATTGCCGTCAAAGGTGCGGTCTGATGAGGCGCCAAGGTGATACTTCACATCGCCAGAGCCAAACTGGTCGGCGCCCTGGGTCGAACCGCCCATGAATTCGTGGAAAATTTTCTCGTATTCCTTGCCCATCACGGCCGCGAGCATGTTCAGCCGGCCGCGATGGGGCATGCCGACAATAATCTCGTTCACGCCAAGTGCGCCGCCGCGCTTGATAATCTGCTCAAGTGCCGGCACCGCTGCCTCGCCGCCATCCAGGCCGAAACGCTTGGTGCCCGGATAGCGCTTGTGCAGGAAGCGCTCAAAGGTTTCCGCTTCGATCAGTTTGGACAGGATGGCTTTCTTACCCTCCGGGGTAAACGCCACGCCCTTGTCCGGGCCTTCAATCCGCTCCTGCAGCCAGGATTTTTCTTCCGGATTGGAAATATGCTGAAATTCGATGCCGATGGTCGAACAGTAAGTTCGTTTCACGATCGACAGGATCGTATTCATGTCCGCCCAATCGAGGCCCAATACACCATCAATGAAGATCTGGCGGTCCATATCGTTCGGGCCAAAGCCATAATTGCTAGGCTCCAGCTCCGGCTGGGCGGGCAGTTCCTCAAGTCCGAGCGGATCAAGATTAGCATGCAGGTGGCCGCGCATGCGATAGGCGCGGATCAGCATCTGGGCGCGGATCGAGTCGCGCACCGCCTGCGCCACATCCTGGTCTGAGGCTTGCGGCTGGGCCGCCTTGACCTTGCGCTCAAGCTCAGGTTCCAGCAGCGTCCAGTTACCGTCAAAGGCAGCGAGTTCTTCCGGCTTGTCGGGCGCCGGCCAGCTTTCACGCTTCCAGCTGGCCCCGTCAGCATTGCGGGTCGCATCCTGGCTGCCATCGCCAAGCTCCTGGAAAAAGGCCTGCCAGCTTGCCGGCACCGATTGCGGGTTGCGGGCATAGGCCGCCTGCATCTGTTCGATCCAGGATGCGCTTCCGCCATAAAGAAACGCGGTCTCAAGCATTGCCGCATTCGCCGCGCCGCGCCCTGTGCCGACTGGGGAGCCATCATCTGCCATATGTCTAACCGTCCTTTACTTCGGACGGCCCGGCGGGGTCATTCTGGCCTCGTCTGGCCGCCAAATTGTTGCGGCGCCTGTTTGCGCCTCTAGCCCTTCAAAACCTCTACCATGGTCGTGCCCAGTCGTGCAGGGCTTGGCGACACTTTAATGCCTGCCGCTTCCATCGCCGCAATCTTGCTTTCAGCATCGCCCTGCCCGCCAGATACAATCGCCCCGGCATGGCCCATTGTCCGCCCTTTCGGCGCGGTGCGACCGGCAATAAAGCCAACCATTGGCTTCTTACGCCCCTTCTTGGCTTCATCGATCAGGAATTGCGCGGCCTCTTCTTCGGCAGAGCCACCAATCTCGCCAATCATCACGATGCTTTTCGTTTCATCATCAGCCAGGAACATTTCCAACACGTCGATAAACTCAGTGCCTTTCACCGGATCGCCGCCAATCCCGACAGCCGATGTCTGGCCAAGGCCTTCCATCGTGGTCTGGAACACCGCTTCATAGGTCAGCGTGCCCGAGCGGGAGACCACACCAACAGAGCCCTTCTTGAAAATCTTGCCCGGCATAATGCCGATCTTACACTGTTCTGGCGTCAGAAGGCCCGGACAGTTCGGCCCGATCAGGCGCGAGCTGGACTTTTCCAGTTTCGCCTTCACGCGCACCATATCAAGCACTGGCACGCCCTCTGTAATACAGATGATTAGCGGGATTTCCGCATCAATCGCTTCTTCAATCGCAGCCGCCGCGCCGGCCGGCGGAACATAGACCACCGAAGCGGTCGCCCCGGTCGCCTCTTTCGCCTCAGCCGCATTGGCATAGATCGGCAATTCCTGGCGACTGTCGGCAATCCAGGTTGTGCCGGCTTTCTTCGGGTGCGTGCCGGCTACCATTTGCGTGCCGAAATATTCCAGCGCCTGATTGGTATGGAAACTGCCGGTCTTGCCGGTCAGGCCCTGAACGATGACTTTGGTGTTTCGATCAATAAGAATGGACATAGTTCTCTCAAGTGCCTTTCACAGCGGCAACAATTTTCTGGGCGGCATCGTCAAGGTCATCAGCGGGGATGACATTCAGGCCAGATGAAGAGATGATCTCTTTGCCCTTCTCCACATTCGTGCCTTCGAGGCGCACAACCAGCGGCACAGCCAGATTGGTCTCTTTGACCGCCTGGATCACCCCTTCGGCAATCACGTCGCATTTCATGATCCCGCCGAAAATATTGACCAGGATCCCTTTCACATTCGGGTCCTTCATAATGATCTTGAACGCCGCCGCGACTTTCTCTGCATTCGCCCCGCCGCCAACATCACAAAAATTGGCCGGTTCCTCGCCGTACAGTTTGATAATGTCCATGGTCGCCATGGCGAGGCCCGCGCCGTTCACCATACAGCCAATCGTGCCGTCCAGCGCGATATAGGCCAGATCCCATTCGGACGCCTCAATCTCTTTTTCGTCTTCTTCGGTCGTGTCCCGCAATTCCTGAATGTCGGGATGACGGAACAGCGCATTGCCATCAAAGCTGACTTTTGCATCCAGCACGCGAAGATGTCCGTCCTTCAGAACGATCAGCGGATTGATCTCCAGCATGGACATGTCTTTTTCAGTGAACGCTTTGTACAGGATCGGGAACAGCTTCATGCCATCCTCGCGGGCCACCCCGTCAAGCTTCAGCGCGTCGCACAATTTCGCCGCCGCCGCTTCGTCGACGCCACCGCCCACTGGCAGGGTCAGGATCTTCTCCGGCGTGCTGTGGGCCACTTCTTCAATGTCCATACCGCCTTCGGTTGAGGCGACAAAAGCAATCTGGCCGGTCGCGCGGTCGACCAG
>JBCCMX010000072.1:0-10771 GCA_039026135.1 Pseudomonadota bacterium
GACGCTTGTGCGTCACTTCCGACAGCGGGTTGGTCTGGTCCATGAACTGCGACAGCTGGGACGAGCCGAAGAACTCGCGTACCGCAGCAGCAGCCGGTTTCGCGTTGATCAGGTCTTGCGGCATGACCGTGTCGATTTCGACGGAGGACATACGCTCTTTGATCGCGCGCTCCATGCGCACCAGGCCAATGCGATAATTATTCTCCATCAACTCCCCGACAGACCGCACGCGGCGATTGCCCAGATTGTCGATATCGTCGACCTCGCCTTTGCCGTCCTTCAGGTCGAGAATGACCTTGGTCACACCCAGAATGTCATCATTTCGCAAGGTGCGAACCGTATCTTCGGCCGGCTCAAACCCATCCACAGCAACTTTCAGGCGCGTGTTCATCTTCACCCGGCCAACCGCCGAGAGATCATAACGCTCGCCATCGAAGAAGAGCTGATTGAACAGCGCGTCGGCCGCTTCCTGGGTTGGCGGCTCACCCGGGCGCATCACACGGTAAATGTCCGACAGTGCCTCAAAGCGCGTATCATTCTTGTCCGCTTTCAGCGTATGGCGCAGCCAGGGGCCGCGCCCGCCATTGTCAACGTCGAGGATTTCAACCGTCTTGATGGCCTGCTCGCGCAGGATCGCGACCATTTCCTCATCGACCTGATCGGCGGCCTCGCCATAAATCTCACCGGTCTGGCGATTGACAATGTCGCGCGCCAGGAACTTGTTTTCGAGCGCCGATGACGGCACCAGCAGCTCATCAGTGCCCCCTTCGGCAATCCGCTTGGCGGCGAGCGCTGTGACCTTGCGGCCAGCTGGCGCGATGACTTTTCCGGTTTTCGCATCGACCAGATCAAAGTCCGGCTTGGTGCCTTTCCAGGCGGCCGGGTTAAAGCCTGTAATCCAGCCCTTCTTATCCAGACGATAGACAGAGCGGGTATAGAACATGTCGAGGATCTGATCGCTATCATAGCCGAGCGCCATCATCAGCGTGGTGGCCGGCAACTTGCGCTTGCGGTCAATCCGAACGTTCAGCACGTCCTTGGCATCAAACTCGAAATCGAGCCACGAGCCGCGATACGGGATGATCCGCGCGGCAAATAGCAGCTTGCCGGACGAGTGCGTCTTGCCCTTGTCATGATCGAAGAACACGCCTGGCGAGCGGTGCATCTGGCTGACAATGACGCGCTCGGTGCCGTTCACAATGAACGTGCCCTTGTCGGTCATCAGCGGGATATCGCCAAGATAGACCTCTTGTTCCTTGACCTCTTTGACAGACTTCGCGCCGGTATCTTCATCAATATCAAACACGACCAGCTGCAAACGCACTTTCAGGGGCGCTGCATAGGTCAGGTCGCGCTGCATGCACTCCTCAGTGTCAAATTTCGGTGGCTCGAACTCATAGGAAACATATTCCAGCGAGGCCCGCTCGTTGAAATCAACGATCGGGAAGACACTCTTGAACACGCCGCCCAGACCGTCATCGGTCCGTTCAGCCTGCGGGGTCTTCATCTGCAGGAAATGTTCGTAGGAGGAGCGCTGAACCTCGATGAGGTTTGGCATATCGATGGCTTCGGGGATTTTGCCGAAGGATTTACGGATGCGTTTCTTTTCAGTGAAAGAGAGAGCCATCATGTGTCCCTAATTGGCCGGCAGACGCATGGCAGGTCTGCGCGGCGGTGCCGCCTTGAACGCGAGGACGCGGCAAAACCAGAATGGCTCTGCCGCGCTTCAAATACTTGCCGCCACGCCTCGCGCGAACATGACGACATAATCTACTGGCCCGGCACAATACGCGCCGGGCAGAAGCCTATTTCAGCTCGACGCTCGCGCCAGCTTCTTCAAACTTCTTCTTGATCTCTTCGGCTTCGTCCTTCGACACGCCTTCCTTGATTGGCTTTGGCGCGCTCTCAACAAGATCTTTGGCTTCTTTCAAGCCAAGGCCGCTGACAACTTCGCGGACAGCCTTAATCACATTGATTTTCTTGGCGCCAGCATCTGTCAGAATGACGTCGAACTCATCCTTGTCTTCGGCCGGCGCACCGCCCGCATCACCGCCAGCAGCGGCAACACCTGCAACAGCAACCGGCGCTGCAGCAGACACGCCCCACTTCTCTTCAAGAAGCGTGGCCAGTTCCGAGGCTTCCAGAACTGTCAGGGAAGACAGGTCCTCAGCGATTTGTTCTATTTTAGACATTTGTATATTCCTTAAAAACAGGGTGAGACTTGAAAGGTCTTTGGTTGTGAAAATGAGCCGCTAGGCCGCGTCCTTGTTTGCGTAAGCAGAGATAACGCGCGCCAACTGGCCGCCTGGAGCCTGCACCACGCCGGCAACCTTGGTTGCTGGAGCCTGGATCAGTCCAATAAGCTTGCCACGAAGCTGGTCCAGAGACGGCAGTTTGGCCAAAGCCTCAACACCGCTCTTGTCAAGAACCTTGTCATCCATGACACCGCCAATGATCACGAGCTTCTCGTTCTCTTTGGCAAAGTCCGACGCGCCTTTGGCCGCCGCAACCGGATCGGATGAATAGGCAATGACGGTTTGATCGGTGAACATTTTCGCCGCTTCATCGCCGCCACGACCGTCCAGAGCCAGTTTGGCCAGACGGTTCTTGACCACCTTCGCCACAGCACCCTGCTCACGCAGTTTGCCGCGGAATTCGGTCATTTCCGCAACGGTTAGACCGGTATAGCGCGCCACGACGACGCTACCGGAATCCTCAAAAATGCCGCCAAGCATTTCCAGGGATTCGGCTTTTCCAGCTTTATCCATTGCGGATCTCCTAAAAAAGGCGTCCGGCCCATCCGAGCGCCCGGGTTTCGCCGTCTGTTTGCCAACCAGATGATCAGCGCACATCGGGCACCTGCCCAGGGCCTAGCAAAACCGGTCTCCCTTCCGGGGAAACAAACCTGCCTCACCCCGTCTATCATGGGAATTATGACCGCCAATGCGCTCACCCATGGTCTGTGACAGGAAACGGGAGACCAGCTGACGCCAATCTCCCGCAAGGGCCGGTAGTTAACGTGTCTACCTTGGCCGCGCAACCCCTATTTTGAATAAAATGTCAAGAGGGCCAGTTTTTCTACACCTTGTCGCATGCCTCGTTCAGGCGTTTGCTGAATGACACCTCCGCCAGCGGGCCCGTGCGCGGTTTGTTGGCAAACCATTCCGCCTCGATCGAGACCGGCGTTCCATTCTCGAGGTCGTGGCACCAGACCGAAAACCCACCGCGGCCGGATGCAGAATCGCGCACCTGCGTGGCCTCACCATAGACCTCGCGCGCCAAGCGTGTGGCATAGCCAAACACACTCTGCGCTTTGTCGCCCATCTCTTCGCGCGCAAAACTGTCTCTGGAGGTCAGCCAGTCCTGCCACAGCGCCTCCTGGTTGAACCGTACAAAACAATTGTTTGGCCGCATCGCGCGGCCGACAAATGCAAACCCATAAGTCAGCTGTACCTCGCCTGAGCCATCTTTAGCAGCAAACCTGAAATCATGCGACAGCGAGCCGAGACCGAGATCGTCCCAATAGCCCCGCGTATGCTGGCCGGTCCGACCGGTCTGCATAAACGCCACGCAGGCGCGGATGCCGTCATCCATGGCCGGGCGAAACTGCTGAATACTCTCTTCGACGGCCCCGGCGGCGCCGGCCAATCCAAGCGCCAACGCGCACACCATTAATCGACGCATCGCCTGCCCCTCTCAGCTCTCATCGACTTGTATCAAGCGGAGCGATGCAGCCGCGTCAACAATGAGAATCTGCTCGCGCGGCACGATACACGCACAACCTATTTCAAGTGACTGTCGAGAAACGCAAAAATCCTCGCCATGTTCTCTTCTGTCTGAAATTCTGCGCCGCCATGTCCTGCACCCCCAATGATATCAAACGCGACATTTTCCGCGCCGATCACCTTACTCAACGCGGCAGCAAACAACTCTGACTGGGTGATCGGGATATTCCTGTCGGCTGTGCCACGCTGGATCAAAAACGGCGGATCATCCGGCGAGATATAGGTCAGCGGGCTGGACGCGGTCACCAGCGCATCGGCCGCTGGGGTGCCGACCACCTCGCCCAAATATTTCGATTCCGGAGAGCCGGCGCGGCCCGTCGCACCAAAGGCTGGCTTCAGCCCCAACACGGCAAATTGCGCGTCCATTTCATCAAACCGGATCGGTCCGAACCAATCAACCGCCGCTTGCACGGCGGTGTTGTCAGCCGCCTCGCCCTTGACCGCCGCCATCGCCGCTAAGTGTCCGCCCGCAGATGCCCCCCAAACCGCGATGCGATCTGGATCAAGCCCATAATCGCCAGCCATCTGTTTCAGAAACACAATCGCGGCTTGAACATCGTCAATCGCGGCCGGAAAAACAGCCTCGCCGCTCAGGCGATAGCCCACACTCGCAACAGCATAGTCGGCCGCAAGGCCGGCCTCGACAATCAGCTTCGCGCCCATCGTCTTGTTACCCGTGAAAAAACCGCCGCCATGAATATACACAATGACCGGAAACGGCCCTTCACCCGGCGGCACAAACGCATCGAGTGTCTGTCTGCCCGACGCCTCACCATAGGCAACATCGCGCCAGATCGACTGGGCGGCATCGGTTTTGACAGGCCCGCTGCAGCCCACCAAACCGACCCAGGCGATCATTGCGATCCAGACTGCACGCATCGTCCCACCTCCGGCTACAGGACCCAGAACATAACAGCCTTTCAACAGGAACGACAGCGCTCAGCGAACATCCTTATAGATTTGGCGTAAATGGCGCTGCCCGCCGCCCAGCCCCCACACGATCCCGACATAGAGATAGGTCAGGTTCGCCCGCAGCGGCCCCCATTTGGCCACGCGCCGATCCGAAGACCAGACATGCCGGTTGATCATGCGCACCTTGCCGCGCCCGGCCCGCACCATGCGCAAGCAGAGATCGGCCTCCTCCATGACAAGGATCTCATTATCAAAGCCGCCAATCGCCTCAAAATCGGCGCGCCGACAAATCATCACCTGATCGCCAAACAAAAGTCGGCAGCCGCGAAAGAAAGACAGCGGCCGGAAGAGCAAAGGCGCATACCAGGTCTTGATATAGTTATGAAAACTCGTCGCCCAGCGCGTCTTTGTCGGCCCGCGCATAATCGAATAAAATCCCGCCAGCGCCGTTTTTCGCTCGCTCAGAACACGCTCGGCCAGCGCGCAGAAATCCGCCGGCAGCACCGTATCGGCATGCAGAAAACAAAACACATCGCCGCGCGCCTCAGCCGCGCCGGCATTCATCTGCCGCGCCCGGCCAGGCGGCGCCACCGCAACCACTCTGGCGCCCGCTTCTCTCGCCAGCGCGGCGGTGGCGTCCGTACTCCCGCCATCGACGAGGACAATCTCGGCCGGGGCCGGATCAAGCCGGGCAAGACTGGCCAGCGTCGCCGGCAGCGTTTCGGCCTCGTTCAGCGCCGGTATGATAATCGAGACGGGCATGATGGAAGATATAAACCCGCCGATCTGCGCGTCAGTGCACATTCTGGTGAGGTCAACCAGCGCCTTGAAAAAGCGAAACTAATTTTCGGGTGTTTTATCCCGGCGCGCGCTGGAAGCCGCGCATGAAAACGCCCGCTAGCCATGAGGGCCAGCGGGCGCCGTTTTCAGTCTATTTGAGGCGAGCCTAGCTCGGGATGGCGTCGCCCGTATCGATCATAACGCCGGGGCCCATGGTCGATGAAACGGTGATCCGCTTCATATACGTGCCTTTGGCGCCAGACGGCTTGGCCTTCAGCAGCGCCTCCACAAAGGCGCGTACATTCGCCTCGATCGCATCTTCGGTAAACGAAGCCTTGCCAATGCCGGCATGCACGATGCCGAGCTTTTCAACGCGAAACTCGACAGAGCCGCCTTTGGCATCTTTCACCGCCTGACCGACATTTGGTGTGACAGTGCCGACTTTCGGGTTGGGCATCAGGCCACGCGGCCCAAGCACCTTACCGAGACGTCCAACCACAGACATCATGTCCGGCGACGCGATCACGCGATCAAAATCGGACTTGCCGTTCTGAATCTCTTCCATCAGGTCTTCGGCGCCAACAATCTCCGCGCCAGCTTCGCGCGCTTCGTCGGCTTTCGCGTCGCGCGCAAATACCGCAACCCGTACCTCTTTACCTGTACCAGATGGCAAAGAGACCACACCGCGCACCATCTGGTCGGCATATTTCGGATCAACACCAAGGTTCACCGCAATATCAATGGTCTCGTCAAATTTGCTGGTCGCATTGGCCTTCACCAATTTCACCGCATCAGTCACACCATAAGCCTTTTCGGCTTCAACGGTCTCAGCCGCGGCGCGATAACGTTTTCCTGCTGCCATCTGCCTATTCCGTCACTTCAAGACCCATTGAGCGCGCAGAGCCCTCAATGATTTTGGTCGCTTGGTCGAGATCATTCGCGTTGAGATCAGCCATTTTGGCTTCGGCAATCTCGCGGCACTGGGCTTTGGTCACAGACCCCGCCACAGTCCGGCCCGGTTCACCAGAGCCAGACTTCAGCCCGGCCGCTTTCTTCAGCAGAACTGAAGCCGGCGCCGTCTTCACGATAAAGGTGAACGACTTGTCCTGATAATAGTCGATGACGACGGGCAGCGGCAGGCCCTTTTCCATCTTCTCGGTCTTCGCGTTGAAGGCCTTGCAGAATTCCATAATATTGATGCCGCGCTGGCCGAGCGCCGGTCCCACAGGCGGGGACGGGTTGGCTGCACCAGCCGGGATCTGGAGCTTCAGCTGCCCCAGCAGTTTCTTCGCCATGATAACCTCTCTGGCTTGTAAAGTGGCCGGTGGTCTTTCGATCCGGCCGCCGTGGTTTTAGAGGGTTCGTGGTTCGGGCTGGCGCCCCTGCCACAAACTGTCATTCCGCTGTCGCCAGCGAAGGCGCGTCTAAAGCGGATTTGCACGCCGGCGTCAAGCCGGGCGAACAGGACGATCGGCGCACGGCAAGACACACCGGTTTTTATGGCGAAACAGCGCCCTTCGGGCGTTTTAGTGGCGAAATTTATGGCCTTTTTGATGCCGGCTTATCCACAGCTCGTCCACAGGCTTACGCACAAGCTTTCGCTGTGGATAGATCGCTACTGGATGACCTCCTCGGCCTCCATCATGATGACGGTTTCACCAGATGGCATTGTGGTCGCCGCACTCTCACCGGCGCCGGCTTTTTCCGCCGCCACCTCGCCCACCTGAACCCGCGCGGCATAGGCCCGCGACGCGATAATGCCGTCTTTTGTTTCAGCCACCGCCATAACATTGAGATAGAACACGCCGTCGCGCGCCGCCTCAAAATCAACCGACCACATATGCTCGGCGCCATCTGACAAATCGACGGTCTGTGTCGCTGCTGCGCCAAACACGCTGATCTCCTCATCGCCCGTGGCGGTCAGGGTCAGCGTCCCTGTGTCATAGCCTTCGCTGACGACAAACGCGACTGTGCCGCGTCGGCCAGCGCCGGTATGCGTATGCCGAAAACTGACCGCTGCACCTGACTTGACGGTGCTCTTTGCAAGGTCTTCTGCGTGCCCAATTTTAACGGGCGCGGCCTCGTCAGTGGCGTGACTAAAGGCGAGTTGCGCGCAGCCGCCAAGCGCCAGGCTCACGGCGCCGGCGGCAAGACAAGAGCTCTTCAATACAGTGTTCATGTCTCGTCTCCTGACCTAATTGACCGTGAAATCATAACACGCATCTCCGCGCGTGCCGCCATCTTCAGTGTTTTCGGCGTCAAATGCTTCAATAATATAGGTATCTGCCGACGGACTAAATATAACGATTTCCGGCTGACCAATCGGATCGCTCGGAAGCACGAAGAACAGCCCATTATTCCAAATACGAAACTCTGGGTTTCGATTGGCTGCGCCGGACGTTTGCGTCATGCTAAATGTCCGCGATCCGCCTGTAACGGTGACCACCAGGAAAGCGCGATTGCCGAGCTTATTATAGGTTCCGTTGTCGTCATTGGAACAAACCTCGACCGCCGCGCCACCCACTGTGATCGGCTTATAGACCGGCAGATTAGGCATATCGCCGCCATCATTGGTCTCGCCAATACCCAGCGGCCCGGTGCCATTAATGTTCTGGGCGGCGCGCAGCGCATTCAAGACGGTCGCCGAAACTGCTGGCTCATCTTGAAGAACATCAAGATAGGAAAAGACCGTGGAGAAACTGTCTTCGTTCAGAAAGTCGCTGTCTGTCCAAGCGCTATAGATCGGGCCAAGCCCCGCCGAGATCGTATCGACACCGTCGCTGGCGCTGTCGAACACGTCATAGAGAATAGACTGGATAGACCCCTCATTGAACCAGCCTTCATTCGGATAAGAATTGCTCTCCACGCTGAACGCGAACCCGAACAACTGTCCGGCCCCCTGCGCATCGCGATAGACCGGGTCCAGGACCATGCCTGAAAATGCGTTCGCCCAGCCCTCACTGAAGGCGACACGCGGATCAAGTCGGTCGGTCAGACTGTGCGCACCGCCAATCGAATCGCCGCGGGCGACCTGGTCTTCGAAATAATGGCCAAACTCATGCACCACGACATGGGTGTCATACTCATCGGTGTCATTGTTGACGTCACCCAGAATCAGGATGGTCGGTACGCCGCTGATCCGCGTATAAGACGAGGTGCCGATATCGCCATCGGCAACGTCGCCATCAGCCGAGCGATTGTTCACGCTCCAGAAAATTTGCAGGTCTGGAAATGTGATGGTTGCGTCCACAGCCGTCAGGTCGGCCAGGGCGTCATAGATCCCGTCAAGAATGGCAAAGGGACCTGCCGCGCGTGTTTGGGTGTAGGCCGCGCCTGTCCAACCCGACGCGGCATTCAGGTTCCGGATCGAATTGCTTGTCCCGCTATTCGTCAGGCTGCCGGCCAGAATATAAAGGGCGTTGGAACGGGTATTGTCCAACACCCGGATGTCCCAATCAGCCGCGGCGTCCTGCACCATTTCGCTGCGCACCTGAATGCGGACATTTGTGTTCGGATCAACGTCCACAGCGTAGCGGCCAGACCCATCTGTGACGTCGCTATCCAAAACCGCGCCGGCGCCAGTCGTCGCTTGAACCGTGACTCCACGGACCGGCTCCTGCGTAATGCCACTATAGTTCAGGCCAATCGCATTGCTATTGTGTGGCACGCTGTCAAACGTGATGGTTCCGCTAATGGTCACGCTGGTCGGCGTACCGCCAGACGTTGGCGGGGTAAAGGTTGAGCTATCATCGCCGCCACCGCCGCCTCCGCTACAGGCGGCCAGCGACACCATGGCCAAGCCCGCCAAAGCGTGGCGACAGCCAAACGCAAGCCCCCGCAAACCGATGGTGAGTGTCATGAAGATGCCCCTGAATTCGCTCAATCAATCCACGCAAATGGCATACCACACCGCGGTGCATGTTCACCATGGCGAGCGCGATTCTGAAAGTGGGTCACATAAATTTAAATCAGCGCATATCCGCGGGCATTGATATAGCGGATCAGTTCGTCCTGGCGGCGACCCGGATCAGGGTGAGTCGACATGAATTCAGGTGGGCGATTGCCCGCACTCTTCTTGTCCATCAGCTCCCACAGGCGCGGCGCCTGGCGCACATCATAGCCTGCGGCGTGCATGTAATCGACACCTAGCTTGTCAGCCTGCAATTCGTGATTGCGGCTATAGGGCAACAGCACACCAAACTGCAGGGCTGCGCCGCCAAGGGCGACAATCGTGTTGCCATAACGGCTCAGTTCATCAGATGACGCAATCGCAATCTGGCCAGCAATCATTGTCGCCTGCACAGCGGTCTGCGCCGAGGCCCGCGCGGCTGAGTGACGCCCGTCAATATGGCCTGCTTCATGGCCAAGCACGGATGCAAGCTGATCGTCATTCTCGGTCAGTTCTGTGATCCCGCGATAAACGCCAACCTGCTTGCCCGGCATCACGAACGCATTCACATCATCGGTATCAAAAACCGCCACTTCCCACTCGGACGGCACATAAGTGCTTTGCTGGCCATATACGTCGCGAAGCGCCTCGCTGCGACCATTGCCGATCCGTCCCCAGACATTCATCACGCGATTGCGCAAAGGGCCACTGCGTTTCTGCGGTGTCTGCTGCTTCATGTCCGACCAGGCAGCCGTCGACATCGCCGCAAGTGATGCGGTGTCAAAACCCGGCAGGATGAGCTGGCTTTCGCCTGTCACCGGATTGGTTGAACAACCTGAAATCAAAGGCACAATGGTCCCGGCGGCCAGGCCCTTAACCAGGCCGCGCCGAGAGAGTTTCATCCGCGGGGCGTTTTCAAGAAAATCGCGAGGCGCATCAATACGTTCGCCGGTTTCGATCATTTCTTCTGTTATCATATCCACCTCTCCGTTCGGCACTAGCTTAGCCTAGCCAAAAATAATGACAAATACATCCGGTGCCATTCGCGTTCATATTATACCCGTTTCGAACATGAACAGCCCATGAAGTCGCCGGTCTCAAGCGTCACTGGTTGCAGCCGCCCTCAAAGATTGCGCCTGCGCTATCCAGTTCTCGCGGGTCACACGTCCTTCGAAAGCCAGGTGATCCTCAACCCAGCTCGCATTTCCCGCGCTCCAGTCTGCGATCTGATCATACGTCCAGATACCCAGATCGTTCAGCACCTCGGCGATCCGCGGGCCGATGCCGCCAATTGCGGTCAGATCGTCGCCGCCATCCTTTGGTTTGTCGACCATCTCGGGTTGAACCGCAGGCACCGGATCGCCCATCGGTTCAAGCTCTTCCAGAACCGCCTCAGAGGGATGCA
>JBCCMX010000073.1:0-10353 GCA_039026135.1 Pseudomonadota bacterium
GCAAAGATGGTTCTGTCCTCCGGCGTGACGATGACCTGCTGCGAGAGGTCGATGGTCAGCGAGGACACTTTTTCGGCCGCCAGCTGCCCGTAATAGGTGAACTGATAGTCAGCCGCCTCAAGATAAGCCGCATTCGCGCCGTCGGCATCATTCAGCGCCTCCTTGGCCCGGCCTGTCCAATAGTCGGCGCGCGCAAGACTGATCGGCGTGCCGACGCCGGTTTTCAGTGTCTCAAAATGAGCAAGCGCCCGCTCCGGACGGCTAAGGTGGCGTAGCGCGATCCAGCCCGCAGCCCATTCCGCTTCCGCAAAGCTTGGTCCAGATGTCAGACCGTGGGATACAGCAAGATCATAGGCGAGCGCGAATTGCGCCTTTTTGAGCGCGGTGCGCATAGCGAGGTTGCGCTCGCTCCACAAGCGCCCGCGTCCGGCCACTGGCACATCCTCGCCATCAATGCCGCGCAGCAGATAAGGCACGTCCTGGGTCAGGCCGCGCTTGCGTCGCCAATAGGCCCGATCAAAAACGAGTCCCGGATGCGCTTCCAGACTGGCCGGCACCGCATCAATCGCCGCATCAACACCACGCCGACGCAGGATCAGGCGAATGCGCGCCTCTGAAAGGGCCTGCCAGTCAGATGTCAAAAGCGGTTTCAGGCGTGTGGCGGCCGAGGTCTGGCGTGTCCAGAGCAGAAAATCCATGCGCTTGCGATGGTCATCCTGGGTCAGCTTACCCCCATAATTGGCCATCACACGTTGGCTGAGTTCCCGGCTGAGCGAGCGCCCATGCCAGACCTGGCGAATCTCCGCCAAAGACTTGTCATGCAAACCGACACGCCGGTAGGCATCGGCCAGAATAATGCCGCCGCCACCCGTTTTGGCACCATCATGGCTTTCAAACCAGGCAATTCTCTCATTTGCGCTCAGTCCGGAAAGCTGAATACGCTCCTCTGCATTGGCGCGGATCGTGGCTGTCTCCGGCCAGCTGCCCAAACGCTCCAGCGCGTCATTGAGCTGGCCAAACGGCATCGTGACATCGCGGCGCGCCCGGTACCAGGTCAGAATATCGCGCGCCGTCTCGTCATAGATCTGGCCTTCAATCCGGCGAACCTTACCCCAGTCACCGCGATCGACCGCAGCCAGCGCCTCGCGCATCAAATTAGCGTCGCGGGTCGAAATCACCTCGGACGCTGCCACCAGATCTGGTTTTAGGCTGGGCGCAGACGGCGTTCGCGCCGCGGCCGCTGGCTGGCTGAGCAAGATGCCCATCACCATTCCTAGCACTGATACTGAAAGCGTTCGTTTCATAAGATTGTCTCGTTTTCGCATCGACAGGGTGTTTTACTTCGATATAGCGCGTATATGTCCAAACTCTGGCCTTTTGGCCGCGCTTTCAACTAATTGTGCCCACTTTACTAATGTTTCATGGTTCCATTCCTGCCCTCGTGACTCCATTCAAAAATGGGGCCATAGACCGCGACGCCTTCGCAACGCTGATCGAACAGCAGATCGAAGGCGGCTCCAGCGCGCTTGTACCTTGCGGAACCACAGGTGAGTCGGCAACGCTATCACACAGCGAACACCGCGAAGTTGTGGAATTATGCATCGCGGTGGCGGCCGGTCGTGTGCCGGTTATCGCCGGAGCTGGGTCCAATGCCACACAAGAGGCAATTGAACTGGTTGAACACGCCAAATCGGCAGGCGCCGATGCTGCACTGGTGATCTGCCCCTACTACAACCGTCCGGATCAGGCGGGACTTGAGGCCCATTTCACCGCCATCAATGATGCCGTCGCCCTGCCGCTGGTTGTTTACAATGTGCCGAGCCGCACGGCCTGTGACCTGATGCCGGAAACCGTCGGGCGCCTGGCGCATCTGCCCAATATTATCGGCATCAAGGATGCAACCGGCGACCTTAGCCGCGTCTCGCATCACGCCGCGCTGAGCCAGGGCCAGCAATTTGTCCAACTGTCTGGCGATGACCCTTCAGCGCTCGGCCATCGCGGGATGGGCGGAACGGGCTGTATTTCCGTTACAGCGAACATCGCGCCCCATCTCTGCGCGCAGATGCATGCCCTTTTTGATGCTGGAGAGCTTGCCGAAGCCCAGGCCCTCGAAGCCAAGCTGATCGCGCTTCACTATGCCATGTTCGCCAGCCCATCGCCGGGGCCAGCCAAGTACATTCTTGCTAAACGCGGTCTGTGTGAGCCTAATGTCCGCCTGCCGATTGCGGCCCCCGATGAAGCAGCACGCACCCAAATCGACGCTGCCATGGCGGCAGCGGGACTGAACTAACTATCATGGCCAAAAAGTCCCAAACCAAAGGCCGCAGCGACGGCCTGGTGGCAGAGAATCGCCGCTCTCGCTTCGATTATGCTGTCGAAGACACGCTGGAGGCCGGCATCATGCTAGTCGGCTCGGAAGTCAAATCGCTGCGCAATGGCAAGGCGAATATTGCTGAATCCTATGCGGGTGTCGAAGATGGCGAGCTGTGGCTGATCAATGCCGACATTCCGACTTATGAGGGCGCGAACAGGTTCAATCATGAACCCCGCCGCAAACGCAAACTGCTCGTGTCGAAACGCGAGAAACAGAAGCTGTCCCAAGCCGTTGAGCGGGCCGGACGCACCATCGTTCCGCTCAAACTCTACTTTAACGACCGCGGCTTGGCCAAGCTCCTGATCGGCGTCGCGACCGGCAAAAAGAAGGCCGACAAACGAGAAACCGAAGCCAAGCGGGACTGGGCGCGCGACAAGGCGCGTATCATGAAGAATAGCTAGGTCGCCGTGACAGATATTTTATTCTCGAAGGAGAGCTTCAGCACGATTGCCATCCTGCTGACCTTCGCAGCCTTCTATCCTTACTTCAAAGGTATGTTTCAGGGTGTCACGCGCCCGCATGCCTTTTCCTGGATTATATGGGCATTCGGAACGGTCATCGTCTTTATCGCCCAGCTGAGCGACGGGGCAGGTATTGGCGCATGGCCAATTGGCCTGTCGGGCCTATTGACCTTTGGGGTCGCTGGTCTGGCCTATCTGAAGCAGGGCGATCGCCGTTTCGTTCGATCCGACTGGATCTTTCTCGTCCTTGCGGCAAGCGCTCTGCCACTATGGTTTGTGACAAATACGGCGCTCTCGGCGGTTCTGGTTTTAACTTTGGCCGATTTGTTGGGGTTTGGCCCGACAGTGCGCAAAGCCTATCACCTTCCATACGAAGAAAACGCCGCGCTTTTTGCGATTGGCGCTCTGCGAAATGGCTTCGTCATTCTTGCGCTTGAGC
Organism: Pseudomonadota bacterium; assembly: GCA_039026135.1. Classification (GTDB taxonomy): domain Bacteria; phylum Pseudomonadota; class Alphaproteobacteria; order Caulobacterales; family Hyphomonadaceae; genus Henriciella. The sequence goes on from JBCCMX010000073.1 coordinate 3,275, forward strand.
ACTATTCTTGGACGACCGCACTCTTTCCAGCCGCTGTCGGAATGGCTTGTGTGCTCTTTGTCTTCGTCATCTTTGCCCGGCGCACTGCCAGTCCGCGCGCCTAGCCGAGCAGCCGCCTCGCGGACTCGCGCGCCGCTTCACCGATATCGGCATGGTCTAAGGCATGCGCCAGCACCGCTTCGAAATAGCCGAGCTTGGAGCCGCAATCATAGGGTTTGCCGTCAAACTCATAGGCGTAGAAACTCTGCATCCCCATCAGGCGAACCATCGCGTCAGTCAGCTGGATTTCGCCACCCGCGCCGGTTTCCTGGTTTTCCAGCAAGTCGAAAATCTCAGGCTGCAGGATATAGCGCCCGGTAATGGCAAGGTTGGACGGCGCCTCGTCGCGCGGCGGTTTTTCGACCATCGCGCTCATCTCGATCATACGTCCGTTCGGCTCGCCTTTCGGCGCAATCACACCATAGGATGAGACACGCTCTTCCGGCACAGGATCAACCGCCACAATATTCCCGCCGACCTCGTCAAAGGCGCCAACCATTTGCGCCAGGCAAGACTGCTCGGCTTTCACGATGACATCAGGCAACAGAACCGCAAATGGCTCGCGACCCACAATGTCACGTGCGCACCAGATGGCATGTCCAAGGCCCAGTGGCTGTTGCTGGCGCACAAAACTCGATGCGCCAGCCGGCAGCCGCGTCGCATTCACCTCTTCAAGAATGGCGGCCTTGCTGGCTTTGCTCGCCAGGCTCGCCTCAAGCTCGAAAGCATGATCGAAATAGTCTTCAATCGCACCCTTGTTGCGACCTGTAATAAAAACGATGTGTTCCACGCCAGCGGCCAGCGCTTCATCAACAACGTATTGCAGGGCGGGCCGGTCAACGACTGGCAACAGCTCCTTCGGGATCGACTTTGTTGCGGGCAGAACGCGGGTTCCAAACCCGGCAACAGGCAAAACAGCTTTTTTGATCGGCATTGAGACAGTTCCCCTCGACTTGCCTTCCTACTAGCCAAATCAGGACAGAATGCCAGCAGGACTTTCTACAGCGTTGTATAGGCCGCTTCTGTTGCAAGCCATGTGCCGACAAGGCCGAGCACAAATAGCAGCGTGATGAAGCGAGATGAAAGCTCCAATGTCTGGGGTCGTAAACGGCTGTGCAGCTTGGCCTGCAGCGCCAAAGCGGGAGACTTGTCAGCCGCCTCATCGGTTGGCCGCGCGCCGACCTCCAAGGCAGGATGACGGACTGCGCCTTCATCCTCTTCGCTTGCCTCATGCTCAAACCGGCGCTGGGTAGCCATACTCTACGATCCTCAACTGACCGCTTCAACCTATCCCAACAAGGCCTAATAGGCCCCTAACGGGGCCGGCTTAAATGGCATAAATCAGGTGTCCGCCATCGACCTCAATTGTCGCGCCAGTCATGTATGAACCGGCATCTGAGGTTAGCAGCAACAGCGCACCGCTCAGCTCATCTGCCTCACCAGGGCGCCTCATCACCGATCGGTTCATCATCTCCTTGCCTTTCGGCGATTCCAGATAATCGCCTGTCATCTCACTGTTGAAGTAACCCGGTGCAATCGCGTTGACGCGAATCTTGGACCGACCCATTTCCTCCGCCATACAGCGGGTCAGGTGCTCGCACGCAGCTTTTGATGTCGCATAAATCGCTGTCGCTTTATTGGGGCGCCGGCCTGTGATGGAGGCAATATTGACGATCGAGCCGGGAATGCTGGCTTTCATCATCGCCCCGGCAAAGTATTTCGTGACCATCCAGACACCCTTCACATTGGTGTCCATCACAAGGTCATAATCATCTTCGCTCATATCCACCAGCCAGCCGCCGCGGCTGACGCCGGAATTGTTGACGACAATATCGGCCGGGCGTCCGAACTCGGCTTCAACCGCGTCGCGCGCCGCTTCAATCGATGCTGCGTCGGTCACATCCATGGAGACCGCAAGCGCCTTCACGCCCTCCCCGCGCAACTCTTCGGCAAGCGCTTCCAAGCGCTCCTTGCGCCGCGCCGCCAGGATTACGGCCGCGCCGGCTTCCGCCAGCGTTCGGGCAAACCGGGCGCCCAATCCGGACGACGCCCCCGTCACCAGAGCCAAACGACCCGTTAAGTCAAATCTCTTGCCAACCACGTCTGCCACGATCTGGTCCTCCTCAATCATCTTGCTTTGTTGAAGCAGGAACGACGCGCTTTAGTCTGTGTCGGCTGCCTCTAGGTAAGCTTGTACAGGAAACTGCGCCTGACTACAGAGCGAACTACTAAATTCCCCGTCAGAGCTGCTATACGCAATTACAATGATCGGCGCGCCGCGACTAAAATCAGCGCCGCAACGGCTGGACCATTCGCCAGACAGATGATGGATCACGGCGTCGCCGCGGATCTCGCCTTTGAGCGTCCGAAACACCTGAAAGGTCGTAATCGTCCGCTGGGTTGCCGGCGCATCTGTTCCGGCAAACCACCGTTTCATGCGCGTCCAGACCGAGCGTTTATCTTTCTCGGGTGCAGCGTTGATGACCTGGCCTTCGAACACCAGGTCTGCCACCGCCATTTGCTCTTCCGCCGTGTCGTATCGCAGGCACGAACAGGCTTGGGCAGCCGGGGCTGACATTGCCATGATTGTGGCCAGGGCGAGCGGGACAAGAAACAGTCTCATAAACTCGGTGTCGGCAAGGGCTATGGCAAGAGTGTGGCACTAGCTGCGAAAGGGCAGCGTCACCATGCGCCAGAGCACCCAGATTGGCATCACAATACCAGCGCCGGCCAAAGCCGGCTTCCAGAAATGGGTCACGGCCCACCCAAGAGCCTGAACAGCGGAGCTGAGAAAACTCTGTACCGCGCGCGCGGCATTGACCTCTGGCGAGGCCGGATCAAATTCGGCCGCCATGACGACAAAGCCAACGAGAACGCAAAGCAGGATCAAACGCAGCCAGCCACTCGGCTTGATCCCAAAAAGGCGCATCAAGACGTGGCGTTTGGCCCTCACCGCCTTGGCTGTGGCCTGATCGGCTGGTTCCGCTTTGATCTCGCTCAATGCCCTAAGATGCCTGTTTTACAATCTCCACCTGGTGGGGATATGGGATTGTAATGCCCTGCGCGTCAAACGCCGTTTTGACCTCTTTAATCAGATCAAAGCGCACATCCCAATAGTCAGCGCCCGTTGTCCAGGTCCGCGATTGAATATCGACCGAACTGTTATTCAAATTGACAACTTTCACGAAAGGTGCGGGATCCTTCATGATACGCGGATCGGCTTCAGCAATCGCCATGATGATCCCGACCGCCTTATCCATATCGTCATCATAGTCGATACCGAATGTCAGATCGACGCGCCGGGTCGAATAGCCACTATAATTCTTGATAACCCCATCGATCGCCTGGCTGTTCGGCACCATGATTTGTACATTGTCGACCGTCGCCAGAACCGTCTGAAACAAGTTGATGTCCTTCACTGTTCCGGCAGCGCCCGCAGCCTCAACATAGTCGCCGAGCTTGTAGGGACGAAAAATCATGATCATCACACCGGACGCAATATTGCCGAGCGCGCCCTGCAGCGACAAACCAATGGCGAGTGTAAGCGCACCGAGAACCGCGACAAAGCTGGTCGCCTCGATGCCAAAAACCTGAAGCGCGGCAATGAAGACGGCCGCCGTAACGGCCCATCGCACCATGGAGCCAAAGAAGTTCCCGATCGTGTCATCAATATCTTCGCGTCGATTGGCAATGTTGCGCACCAAACGCCCCATCCAGCCGGCCACCCGCAAGCCGATAATGACAACGGCAAGCGCACCAATTACTTTCGTGCCGAACCCCATTATGGCGGGGCCATACGCCTCCCAGAACGCGGCAAAATCAAAATCTTCCATGTGTCATTCCCTCAATCTCTCCGGCTCGTTTAGCAGCCCGCAGCGCAATCAGGAACTGGTCGTTTTCAGCGTCCATGCCGCACCGCGCCGGGGTCCATCGGCCACAAGGCGCTTTTTCGGGATGGCGAAAACACCGGCTGGTGAAATGGCGATGATGATGGTGCTGCCATCTGGAAAGACCTCGCCATAGGCTGGGTCCAACACATTCAAGCCGCCGGTAAACGCGCCCAGCGATGGCATGATCAGCCGCTCGCCGTCCGATACAAAACATTTGCGCCGCAAGGTCCGTGGCCCGCCGCCAATTTTTGCGCAAGGGTGCAAATGCCCGGCAATCTCACCGGCCGCCCCGCTCGGCTCATGGCGAAAGCTCAAGCCAGAACGCTCAAACGTCTTTGCAGCCCGTCCGCCAAGCCAGGCTGGCGGATCAGGATCATGATTGCCTTCAACCCAGATCCAATCGACGCAGGATGTCAGGGCCCGGACACGCGCAGTACAATTGTCGCTGAGGCGATGTTCAGACTGGCGGTCATGAAAACTGTCGCCCAGCGAGATCACCCGGTTGGGCGCGAGATCGGCAACCAGCTGCTCAACCATGTTCAGCGTGGCCGGCGTGTCATAAGGCGGCAGCAATTGTCCGCCCGCCGCGTAAGACGAGCCTTTTTCAAGATGCAAGTCTGAGACAATCAGCGTGCGCGCCTGCGGCCACCAGAGCGCGCCCTGCGACAACGGTTTCAGAAGCTCGCCGCGAATATGAAGCAGCGTTTCTGTCTCAAGCTTTGGATGGGCCTGGTTCATCGCGCAAATCTGGCGCCGCTTGTCGGCCGGGTCAATTCACCAAACGGCTCCGTCACCAAGTCTCCACAAGCAAATTAATTTCGCTTTGAAGCAAAATTTTTTTCGTCCCTCCCCTTACGCTGTGTGGCTGCACAGCTATAGTCTGACGCGAAATGCATGGGAGAAATGGCAATGGCGGACACCAACAAACAGATTCATCTTGTCTCACGCCCGACAGGTGAGCCTGAAGCAGCAAATTTCGCACTGATCGAGACGCCCGTCCCATCTCCCGGTGCCGGCCAGGTTTTGCTCAAGACGCTCTATCTCTCGCTCGATCCTTATATGCGCGCGCGTATGTATGAAGGGGCAAACTACGCCGCCAATACACCGCTGAATGCACCAATGGTCGGCGACACCGTGTCAGAAGTGATGGAAAGCCATCATCCTGATTTCACCGCAGGAGATATCGTTGTCTCGCGTCATGGCTGGCAGTCGCATGCGCTTAGCGATGGGGCCGATCTAAAGCGGGTTGATCCGAGCCTCGCGCCCATTTCCACGGCGCTCAGCGTTCTCGGTATGCCTGCACATACAGGCTATGGCGGCTTGCTCCGGTTCGGCAAGCCGGAGGCGGGCGAGACCCTGCTGGTCTCTGCGGCGACCGGCGCAGTCGGGTCTGTCGTTGCGCAGATCGGCCGGATCAAGGGCCTGCGCACCGTCGGGATTGCGGGCGGCACAGATAAGTGCCGCTATCTGGTCGACACGCTCGGCCTTGACGGTGCCATTGATCGCCGCGCGGGCGATTTTGCCGGCCAACTCAAAGCCACCTGCCCAAACGGCGTTGATATTTATTATGACAATGTCGCTGGCGATATCGCTGCAGAAGTGCTGCCTGTCTTTAATACAGGCGGACGTTATCTTGTCTGCGGCACCATCGCCATCAACCGGGACCTTGGATATCCTGAAGGCGCTGACAATTTGCAGAAAATGTTGGCGACTGTCCTGGTCAAGAAGCTGACGGTTCAGGGCTTTATCTTCCCAGACTTTCTAGACATGACAGAAGCGTTTCTCAGCGACATGCCCGGTTGGATCAAATCTGGCGACGTGAAATACCAAGAGCATGTCGTCGAAGGCATCGAAAACGCGCCGCAAGCCTTTCTCGGCCTGTTCAAGGGGGAGAATTTCGGAAAGCTTCTGGTTAAAGTCGCTTAAGGCCCATGCTACATGTGCAGGACGCGGCCTTCAGAAGCCAGTACGCTTTCATGCATCATCTCTGACAGGGTCGGGTGCGGGAACACTGTGTGCATCAGCTCTGCCTCGGTCAGCTCGCCCTCACGCGCAATCACATAGCCCTGGATCAGTTCGGTCACTTCGGCGCCAATCATATGCGCGCCGAGCAGTTCGCCGGTTTCTGCATCAAAGATCGTCTTGACCAGACCATCGCCTGCGCCGAGCGCAATCGCCTTGCCATTGCCGAGAAACGGAAACTTGCCGACTTTGATCTTGTGCCCGGCCTCTTTGGCTTTGGCTTCCGTCAGACCGACGCTCGCCACCTGCGGATGGCTATAGGTACAACCCGGCACATTCCACGGATCAAAGGGGTGAAGATCATTGTCCTGGCCTGCAATCGCTTCGACACAGATGATGCCTTCATGGCTGGCTTTATGAGCAAGCCAGGGCCCGCCCGTCAGATCGCCAATCGCATAGAGACCCTTCACGCCCGTGCGGCCAAACCCATCAACCACAACATGGCTGCGATCGACTTTGACGCCGAGCTCTTCCAGGCCGAGATTTTCGACATTTCCCACGATGCCGATGGCCAGAATGACACGGTCAAATTCCTCAGAAGCGGTTTTGCCGCCGAGATCAATCTCCGCCGTGACGCTGTTGTTGCCTTTTTTCAGGCCCTTCACTTGGGCACCGGTGTGAATGGTCAGGCCCTGTTTTTCGAAGTCTTTTCTGGCGAGTGCTGAGATTTCTTCATCTTCTGCCGGAAGGATCCGATCCAGTGCTTCGACGACGGTCACGTCCGAGCCAAGCTCATGATAGAAGCTCGCAAATTCGATACCAATCGCGCCCGACCCGATCACCAGTAAGCGCTTTGGCGTGACATCCGGCACCATGGCCTCGCGATATGTCCAGATCAGTTTGCTATCCGGCTCCAGACCGGCTTGCGGAATAGACCGTGCACGTGCACCTGTCGCCAGCAAGACATGTTTGGCGGTGTAACTCTTGTCACCGACCACGACATCAGGGGCGTCTTTGCCAGCCTTCAAGCTCGCCTCGCCATCGATGACCGTGATCTTGTTTTTCTTCATCAGATGTTTGACGCCGCCGGAAAGCTGGGCTGCAACACCGCGGGAGCGTTTCACCACCGCCTCAAGATCAAATTCAGCTTTCTCGATCTTCAGACCGAAATTCTTGGCCGACTTGGCA
>JBCCMX010000074.1:0-10305 GCA_039026135.1 Pseudomonadota bacterium
CTTGAAAAGCCGGACGCCCTGTTGCCGACCATGGGCGGGCAAACGGCCCTGAACTGCGCGCTTGCCCTGCAGGAAGCCGGTGTACTCGACAAGCACAATGTCGAGCTGATCGGGGCCCGCGCCGATGCCATCGAAATGGCCGAAGACCGCAAACTGTTTCGCGAGGCCATGGACCGGATTGGCCTTGAAAATCCACGCGCGGCGATCATCGACTCGCCGCGCAATGACGATGGCTCCTATGACCGCATCACGGGCCTGAAAAACGCCATGGACACGCTCGAGGAGATCGGTCTGCCAGCCATTATCCGCCCGGCTTTCACGCTTGGCGGAACAGGCGGCGGTGTTGCCTATAATCGCGATGAGTATGAAACTATTTGCCGCTCTGGCCTTGCCGCCTCGCCTGTGGCCCAGATCCTGGTCGATGAAAGCCTGCTCGGCTGGAAAGAGTATGAGATGGAGGTTGTCCGCGACAAGGCCGACAATGCCATCATCATCTGCGCGATTGAAAATGTCGATCCGATGGGCGTGCATACTGGCGACTCGATCACAGTCGCCCCTGCCCTGACCCTAACCGATCGCGAATATCAGGTGATGCGCAATGCCTCGCTGGCGGTGCTGCGCGAGATCGGTGTTGAAACGGGCGGATCGAATGTTCAGTTCGCCGTAAACCCGGACGATGGCCGGCTTGTTGTGATCGAGATGAACCCGCGCGTCAGCCGCTCGTCGGCGCTGGCCTCAAAAGCGACCGGCTTCCCGATTGCCAAGATTGCCGCCAAGCTGGCGGTCGGCTATACGCTCGACGAGCTCGACAATGATATTACAGGCGTCACACCAGCCAGCTTCGAGCCGACCATCGATTATGTTGTTACGAAAATCCCGCGTTTTGCATTCGAGAAATTTGAAGGCGCCGAACCGGTTCTGACCACGGCGATGAAGTCTGTTGGCGAGGCCATGGCCATTGGCCGCTCGTTCAAGGAAAGCCTTCAAAAGGCCCTCTGCTCGCTGGAGACCGGACTTTGCGGCCTCGACGAGATGACATTTGAAAGCGATGCCGACTTGCAGGGGGCGCTTGCCAAGCAAACGCCGGATCGCCTGCGCATTGTTGCGCAAGCCTTTCGAGAGGGCATGAGCGTTGAGCAGGTCCACAGCGCAACATCAATTGATCCCTGGTTCCTGCGCCAGATTGCCGAAATCGTCGCCGCTGAAGCGGAGATCAAACGCGATGGCCTGCCACAGGACAAAGCCGCCATGACAGACATCAAGGCGATGGGTTTTTCCGACAAGCGCCTCAGTGATCTGATCGGGCAGAGCGAGACAGACGTTCGCGCCCTGCGCCACAACCTCGATGTGCGCCCGGTCTATAAACGCATAGACACATGCGCCGCCGAATTTGCCGCCAAGACGCCATATCTCTATTCAACCTATGAGCAGCCCGCCTATGGCCGGGACACAGCCGATTGCGAGGCAGGCGTGTCGGACCGGAAGAAGGCGATTATTCTCGGCGGCGGCCCGAACCGGATCGGCCAGGGCATCGAGTTTGACTATTGCTGTTGTCATGCTGCATTCGCGATGGACGAGATCGGCATTGAGTCGATCATGGTCAATTGTAATCCCGAGACGGTTTCAACCGATTATGACACATCAGACCGGCTGTATTTCGAACCTCTGACCGAAGAGCATGTGTCTGAAATCATCGCCAAAGAGCAAGGCGATGGCGAGCTGGCCGGCGTCGTGGTTCAGTTTGGCGGCCAGACCCCGCTAAAACTGGCAACGCCGCTGCATGAGGCCGGTATACCCATCCTTGGCACCTCGCCGGTCTCGATTGACCTGGCTGAAGATCGCAAGGAATGGTCCGCCCTGCTGGAAAGCCTGAACATTCAGCAGCCGCCATCAGCCACCGCCCGCAGCGTGCCGGAAACCCTCGAAAAAGCCCGCGCGCTCGGCTATCCGGTCATGCTGCGCCCATCCTTTGTCCTGTCGGGCAGCGCGATGCGCATCTGTCAGGCCGATGAAGATGTGGAAGCCTATGCCGAACGCGCCTTAGCGGTCTCGGGCGATGCCTCGTTGTTCCTGGACCGGTATTTGTCCGATGCCATCGAGGTTGATGTTGATGCACTGTGCGATGGCGCAGATGTGCATGTTGCGGGCATTATGGAACATATTGAAGAAGCCGGCGTCCATTCCGGTGACAGTGCCTGCGCCCTGCCGCCCTATTCACTGGCGCCGACCATTGTTGGCCGCCTCACCGAGCAGACCATTGCGCTCGCCAAAGCGCTGAATGTCAGTGGACTGATCAATATCCAGTATGCGGTCAAAGGCGATGATATCTATGTGCTCGAAGCCAATCCACGCGCCAGCCGGACGGTGCCTTTTGTGGCGAAAGCGGTCGGCGCGCCGATTGTCCGTATCGCGGCAAAGGTGATGGCTGGAAAGCCGCTTTCGGAATTTAATCTCCAGCATGCCAACCCGAAACGGGTATCGGTCAAAGAGGCGGTCTTCCCGTTTGCGCGGTTTGCCAATGTCGACCCGGTGCTCGGCCCGGAAATGCGCTCGACTGGCGAGGTGATGGGCTGGGACGATGATTTCGGCGCCGCCTTCCTGAAATCGCAGATCGCAGCAGGTGTTGACTTGCCGACCGAGGGCCGGGTGTTCATTTCAGTAAAGAATGCCGACAAGCTGGGCGCTCTGATGGCCGCGCGCCAATTGCGCGATATCGGCTTTGACATCGTCGCCACCGAAGGCACCGCCAATTATCTGCGTGAGAACGATATTGACGTGGAAACCGTGCGCAAAGTGATTGAAGGCCAGCCCAACATTGTCGACCAGTTGATCAATGGCGAGGTCGATCTGGTGTTCAATACGACCGAGGGCATGCAATCCCTGCGTGATTCCAAGTCGATTCGCAGCACGGCTGTCAATCGCGGAATCCCTTATTTTACAACGCTTGCCGCTGCGATTGCCTCGATTCGGGCGATTCAGGTGAAACGCGACCGCACGCTGTCGGTCCGATCCTTGCAGAAAGCGTAATTCATCCCTACTTGACGGAAATCGCTTTTGAGCAGACGCTCAGACAACGAACATAATGGTAGTAACCCCATGCAACGCGCACCAATGACAGCAGAGGGCTATGCAGCCCTCGACAATGAATTGAAGACTCTGAAATCAGTCGAACGTCCGGCGATCATTCAGGCGATCGCTGTTGCCCGCGAGCACGGCGACCTGTCGGAAAACGCTGAGTATCACGCGGCGAAGGAAAAACAGTCCTTTATCGAGGGCCGCATTGTCGAGCTGGAAGACAAACTGTCTCGCGCCGATATCATCGACACGAGCAAGATCAAGGGCTCGCGCGTGGTTTTTGGCGCGACGGTGACAATTATTGACGTCGATACTGAGGACGAAGTGCGCTATCGCATTGTTGGCGAGGATGAAGCCGATATTGCCTCTGGCAAGGTCTCCAATACCTCACCCATGGCACGCGCGCTGATTGGCAAGGAAGTCGGTGACGAGGCCGAGGTGTCTGCCCCGGGCGGCGCGCGCGTCTACGAAGTGGCTGAAATCAACTTCGAATAGCCCACTTTGAACGCGGTCGGGCGTCTACGCATTGTCATACGAATCAGGCAGACTGTTCTGATCGCTGAAGAGCAGGAGCTGATTTGACAGCCCTCCCTCCATCTCTGGGACCATCTATCTGGGCCGTCAGTGACGGACGGGCCGGTAATGCCGCGCAGGTGCGCGGTATTGTTCAGGCCCTGTCTGAGACGCGACGATGGATGCAAATTGCCCATGTCAAAGGCGAAGGACACCGCGCAGACCCCCTGACACTGACGCCCGGTTCGCCCTGGACGTGGCTGCCGGCCGATCACTGGCCAGCGCCGCGTCTCGCCCTGCCCAAGGCGCAGCGCGATGCGATCCAGGCCCCCTGGCCGACACTGTGGATCGCGGCGGGGCGTCGCAGCGCGCCCTATTCAGCCGGCGTGCGCCAATGGAGCGAGGGCGCGACCTATACCGTCCAGATTCTCGATCCGAAAACCGATCCATCAGACTATGATCTTGTCGTTGTGCCCGAGCATGATGCGCTGGACGGGCCGAATGTGATCCGGACAGTCGGCTCGCCCTCTCACTTTTCAGAGGACGCGATTGAAGAGACAGGCCAGATGTTCGCCGACCTTGCCGAAGAGCGTGGACGAACAGCGATCATTATACTAGGCGGGCAGTCAAAGACCCATACATTTTCGAGCGAAGCGGCCGCGACCCTTGAGCGCCAGCTGACGGCCTTGTCCGGCCTTGGATGGCGCCTGCGGATTACCGCCTCGCGGCGCACGCCAATCGAAATTGTTGCCCGTATGCGCCAGCTCGCCGATGAGATCGGCGCGCTGTTCTGGGCCGGGGCGGAAGATGGCCCCAACCCCTATCTTGGCTGGCTCTTGTTCTCCGATGCCGCCATCGTCACCGAAGACAGCGCCAATATGCTGTCAGACGCCGCCTGGCATGGTTTGCCGATCCATATGGCCAGGCTGGAGGGTCAGTCACCGAAGTTTGATCGTTTGCATGACAGTCTGATCACGCGCGGCTGCGCAAAATGGTTCGAAGGCAGCCTGTCGACCTGGACCTATGACCCGTTGCGCGAAGCCGGCCGCGTCGCCGACCGGATCATCTCAGATTTGCTGACGCGGTATCCGCAACCGGCAATGCCCGCGGCCCCCAAGGGTGGGCAGGTCGCCCCGCCCGACTGGCTTTGACCGGAAACGATCAGGCGTGCGCGGCCTGATTAAAATCCAACTGAGCATCCTGGCTGTCGGTTTCCCAGCACCACTTATCGGGCTGGTCGAGCAGCGCGCGCACGAGCCTGTTATTCATCGCATGGCCTGGATGCAACGCTTCATAGGCGCCGGCAATCGGACCGCCCGCAAGCGCCAGATCGCCAATGGCGTCCAGCAGCTTGTGGCGAATAAACTCATCATCGCTGCGTAAGCCCTCAGGATTGACCACTGTGTCGCCGTCGATCACAACCGCATTGTCCAGTGATCCACCGCGGGCAAGCCCCATCGCTTTGAGCGTTTCGACATCCCGCGCAAAGCCGAACGTGCGTGCAAACGCGATATCGCGAGCGAACAGGCCGGGCATCAGCCGCATGGCCATTTGCTGTGTTCCAATGGCGCGGGTCTGAAATTCGATCTTCGCACGCAAGGTTAGAATATTGTCAGTGGTCGGGGTCAGGCGCGCCCATTTCGCGCCATCGCGAACCTCGATCTGCTGCAGAATACGAATGCGCCGACGGCGCGCAGACTGGCGCGCCAAACCGGCATCTCTGAACAGCTCACAAAAGACGGCCGACGAGCCATCCATAATCGGTACTTCCGGCCCATCAATTTCGATCAGGAGATTATCGAGGCCAACCCCGACACAGGCGGCGAGAAAATGTTCGACGGTCGCGACAGATACGCCCTGATAATTGGTCAGTGTCGTGCCAAGCTGGACCTCTGTCACACAGTCGCCGCGCGCCGGGATCGGATCACCAGGCGCCTCAAGGTCTGTGCGCACAAAGCAGATACCGGAATTCGGTTCTGCTGGTTTGATAACCATTTTTGCGCGTGTGCCAGTGTGGACCCCAATGCCAGCGCAAATCACAGCGCACTCCAGGGTCTGTTGATACTCTACTGCACTCAAACCGGACTCTCCCTCGTGTACACGTAATAAAAGCGGCCGGGACGGCCGAAAGACAACACAAGCATTGTTGCGGTTTGTTGCAATCTTACCGCCTGCGCCACGTCAAATCGCCCCCGGCGCGACTGGAAGCCCCGTGATTGCTGCACTGCAGCGCAAAACAGACAAGGGCCGGCATGTTCAGACCGGCCCTTGTGATAACAGTATTACGGAAAATTTAGTTTAGTTATTGGCCGATCGGCGCAGGAAAGCCGGGATTTCAAGGTCAGAATCGTCAAACGCCGAGGGCTTAGGATGGTCATCAGAGGATGAGACAATCAATTCCTGCTCGCCGCCTGTATCATTGTCGCTTAGCGGCTCGCCACGGCGCCACCCAAACAGGTTGGAAAACCCGGCTGGGCTGTCAGCTGACTGGCTTGGCCCAAACACGGCATCAGCATTGACCTGATCGCTGCCCGTCGCCGCTGGCATATGAGCGGCGGGAAGCGCGCGTCCCTCAAAATCTGGACGCTCGTCACTCTCCGGTTCGGTTGGCGCGGCCGCGGTAACAACAACGGGGACATGCACATCCGGCTCTGCGGCGGATTCAATCTCCTGCGGGACAGGTTTCACGCCATGCGCGCCATTGATACCGGCCGCAACGACAGAGACGCGAATACGGCCCTCCATTTCCGGATCAAAGGTCGAGCCAAGAATGATGTTTGCGTCCTGATCGACCTCGCGGCGGATTTCGTTCGCCGCCTCATCGAGCTCGAACAGTGTCATGTCATAGCCGCCGGTGATATTGATCAAGACACCATCAGCGCCGCGAAGCGAGACATCATCAAGCAAAGGATTGTCGACCGCCGCGCGGGCCGCTTCCATGGCCCGGCCTTCGCCTTCGCCTTCACCCATGCCCATCATCGCAGAGCCCATGCCCTTCATGATGGTGCGCACATCAGCAAAATCGAGATTAATCAGGCCAGGTTGAACCATCAGGTCCGTAATGCCGCGAACGCCGCAATAGAGAACATCGTCGGCCATGCGGAAGGCTTCTGAGAACGTCGTGCGCTCATTGGCAATCCGAAACAGGTTCTGGTTCGGCACAACGATCAAAGTATCGACATGGCTGCGAATATTTTTCAGGCCCGTTTTGGCTGTCGCCATACGGTGGGTACCCTCAAAGCCAAAAGGCTGGGTAACAACGCCAATGGTTAGAATGCCGCGATCATGGGCGGCCTTGGCGATGATTGGCGCCGCGCCTGTTCCGGTGCCGCCGCCCATGCCTGCCGCAATGAACACCATATGGGCATCATCGAGAATGCGGTTGATATCCTCGAGCGATTCCTCTGCGGCGGCTTGGCCGACCTCTGGCCGTGCCCCAGCGCCAAGACCGGCGGTTGTTTCAAGACCGAGCTGAATGCGATTTTCCGTCTTCGAGCGCAGCATGGCTTGCGCGTCGGTATTGGCCACATAGAACTCAACGCCCTTCAGATTTGCCTCGATCATATTGTCGACGGCATTTCCGCCCGCCCCGCCAACGCCGATCACGACAATTCTAGGTTTGAGTTCTTTTGTCATGGCCACTTCCCGCTCTTCCAATCTACGCGCCCGAGGATCGCTTGGGGTGAGAATGAACGCTTTGGCCTAAAAGACTCTTAAGTCACAGTGACTTGAATCAGAAATTTTCCTTGATCCAATGAAAGGCTTTGGCAATCACTCCACGCCCGGAGCCATCTCCGGAAAATGCCGATGCGGCGCCAGCCTGCGAAACATCTGCGAAACCCCTCAATTGATAGCTTATCAGACCTGCCGCTGTGGAAAAGGCTGGATTCCCATATTTCTCACCCAAAACATCAGCATCGACGGGACGTCCGAGACGAACCGGCTGATTAAGCACCCGCACGGCAAGATCGCGTACACCGCCAAGCTGGCTTGACCCGCCTGTCAGTACGGTGCGTCTCGGCAAAATGGCACGCAAATCGCTCTGTGCCATACGCGCACGCAGCATCTCAAAAACTTCCTCAACCCGCGGGACAATAATACCAACCAACTCACCGCGCGGCATGCGCGCTGCTTTCAAGCGCCCATCATCGCCCAGGATCGGCGTCTCAATCCGTTCCGCCATGCCTGGCCCGTTAACATCGGCAGATCCGTAGATTGTCTTCAATCGCTCAGCGGCGGCAAAAGTGGTTCCTATCCCCTGCGCAATATCGCCTGTCACGTGCGAGCCGCCAACCTTGATCAGATCAAGCCAAGCCGGCGCACCGTTCAGAAACACCGAGACAGCGGTGACGCCGCTGCCAAAATCAATGCAGACCGCGCCATTCTGAATTTCATCTTCGATCAGGGTGCCTGTGCCGCTCGCCAATGCTGATGGAACGGCGCGTTCAACAGCAAGATGGGCGCGCTGAACACACTCTGTGAGATTCTTGACCAGCGCGACCGGCGCCGTCACCACATGCAGCAAAACGCGCACGCGGTCACCAATCATGCCGACGGGGTCGCAGACCTCATCCTCATCGTCCACGCCATACATGACCGGAAAAGCGCCCAGCAGCTGTTTGCCCTTCAACGTGATGTTCGACAGCGCCGACGCATGGACTTTCTGCACGTCGCGATAGGAAATTTCGCGCTGTCCCAGAGTAATTTCAGCTTCGGCGAGCTGGCTGGCCACTTTCGGGCCGGTAATGCCCAGAATGACGCGTTCAATGCGCTCGCCCGCCTCGCGTTCAGCGTCTTCCACGGCCAGCCGAATAGAGCGCTCCAGCGCCTCCATGTCAGTGATGGCGCCGCCATTGAAACCGCGGCTCTGCTGGCGACCGCCGCCCATGAAGATAAAACCCGAGCGGCTGCCAGGATCAACACGGCCAATCAGGCACGTGATCTTTGAACAGCCAATATCCAGCGCTGCCACAACGGTTCCAGCCTTGCCGACGGCACGTGGTTTTAGTCTTTTCTCATATGTTGCCATCAGGCCGCCCCTTGTTCTGCACTCTGCGGTGCATGTGGTGTCAGGATGACGCGTCCGGGGACACGCAGATCAATCGCGCGCAGGCCGCGCTGTGTCAGGCCCGCCTTGGCTTCAACTCGTGTCAGCGAGGCAACGCCATCGGCGAGACTGCGGTCTTCCGGCAGGCGCACAAGCGTGCCATTGGTCAGTTCCAGGTCCCAGCGTCGATTGGCAACACGGCGCGCGAGGTGCACTTTCGCAAGCAATGCGTCTTCGCCCGCCAGGGTCTGATGCAGCATTATCATCGCCGTTGGCGCACCGGCTCCGGCCATGCGCGGCAAGGCAACATGGTCGCCGGCAACTTGCTTGGGCATGGTCTGTCCAAGACTGTCGATAACAGCCCAGCGCTCGCCATCGTGCCATAGCGCCGAAGGGCGCGCGGCGTCAGCGCGAATAATAACGGTGTCCGGCCAAAGGCGATAGACGCGCACATTGGTCACGAGTTTTGTCGACTTGACGCGCTGGCGAATGAGATGCGGATCGGCCCGAAACATGTTCTCGCCCGGTAGGATCATCGCAGCATCAACAACCTGACGCGCCAGAGGCGGCGCATGCTCAAGGCCAATCACCTCGACAGACTGCACAGACATGCCAACAGACCGGGCGACACCATCCATGGCGCTGCCCCAGCGCTTGCCGGCCTGCGACAGCGATCCGCCCAGCAAAGCGGCACCTGCCACAATAATCGCGACAACCATGACAAGCCCGAAGATCACAGACGAGACCTGTGTGTTATCGCCGTAAATATACTTTTCGGCTTCGGGTTGGCGGGCCTTTACCTTTGGCATGATGCATCCTCAATCATCCACGCCACCAGATCCTGAAACGACATGCCAATATACTCAGCCTGCTCGGGAACGAGCGAGGTTGGCGTCATGCCGGGCTGGGTGTTGGTCTCCAGGATCACAAGTCGGTCCTTTGCCTCATCATAGCGAAAATCTGATCGCGTCACGCCCCGACAACCCAGCACCTGATGCGCTGTCACAGCAGCATCCATGGCCGCTTTCGTGATGGCATCGGGCAGATCGGCAGGAACAGTATGGCGCGATCCTCCATCTGCGTATTTTGCATCAAAGTCGTAAAACTCCCTTAATGTCGTGATCTCTGTGACAGCCAGCGCGCGGTCCCCGATCACACCAACCGTCAACTCGCGGCCCGGAATAAATTCCTCCGCCATCAGATGATCGCCATATTGCCAGGCGTCGCTCAAAACCTCCGTGACCGGACCTTTTGCATCGGCATGGACAAACAGGACGCCAAAGCTGGAGCCTTCATTGACGGGTTTCACCACATAGGGCGGCGTCAGCGGGTGGGCACGGGCCACCTGCGCGCGGGTGACCACAACATCCTGCGCTACATCAAGACCTGCATTGGCAAACACGGCCTTGGACTTGACCTTGTCCATGGCGAGCGACGAGGCGAGCACACCGGAATGGCTGTAGGGCAGACCGAGAACCTCAAACACGCCCTGAACGCAGCCATCCTCGCCCCAAGGACCATGCAAGCCATTGAGGATGGCATCCGGTTTCAGGTCGCCCAGCACCTGGGCAAGATCCCGGCCCGCATCAACCTCTGTGACATCATAGCCAGCGGCGCGCGCTGCGGCCGCCATTTTCGTGCCTGACGAAATGGAAACGTCTCGTTCAGAC
>JBCCMX010000075.1:0-10242 GCA_039026135.1 Pseudomonadota bacterium
ATGCGACGATCGAAACATTGCTGCTCGGCGAAAGCCAGGCAAGCGGCCGCTAAACCGCTTTCGCCTTCTGGCGCGCAATCAGCGCCTCAACGAAATTGATATGGCTGCGCAGATGGTAGAGTTCATCATTGTATGAGACCGGGACATCGACCTGACCCACTTCGTGCTGAAGCGCCTGGATTTCATCGAGAACCTGTTCGCGCGCCGCCGGCGTCTCTGCCTCGAACCCGCGCCGTTCCAGCTCGTGCAGATCATTGTACCAGACATAGATGCGGCGCCGAATACGCCAGCGATAGACCGGCGGGGCCAGCTGAACCAGCGGGATCATCAGCGTGATCAGCGGGATCAGAAACACCCAGGCGCGTTCCAGAAAATTCGCCATGCCGAAAGAGAAATACCGGCGCAGAAAGCTCGGCCCGTTGCGATAATAGCGCCGCGCCTCCGCTGATAGCGGCAAATCGATCTTGTCGACATCCGGATAGGTGCTGCCCGCGCTCAAAAGGCTGGGGGCTCGGTGGATCTCTTCGGCCGCCTCCAGCAGGACCGCCTGGATCGCCGGGTGCAGGTCGTCGCGCGCGGCAAGCTGGGCAATCGCGGCCACAAGCGACACATCATCGCGGGGGATCCCCTCGCCCATGTCCACCACACCGGCATAGAGTGTCTTTGGCGCCAGCGCGGGATAGCGCATGGACAGCGCCTGGGCCCGGCGCACCGGGATCAGCGTCACATCCTCTGCGCGCAGCAAGTCTTGTACATAGCCCGCCTCGACCGAGGCTGCGAACACCGCCGCGTCGACCTCATCATCCAGCAGAGCGCGGGCCGCCACGCTGCCGGACAGCGCCACAGGCGGCGCCCAGTCCCCGCCCCAGTCAGATTGCAATTGCAGTGTCAAAGCGCGCGTGCCGGAACCGGCCTGGCCGGCCGCCAGCGCCGCGCCGCGCAGATCACCAAAATCATCGGCCTCAAGGGCGGTGCGCGCAAAAATCCAGAACGGTTCGGGAAACATCCCGCCAAGCGACAAGAGCGCGTCCTGCTCGGCAAGGCCAGACAAACCGCCTTGTGCCAGCCCCACATCCGCCTTGCCCGACAATAAAAGCTCAAAATTCTCAACCGTGCCCGCCGTCTCCAGAATCTCGACTTTGAGCCCATGTTTGGAGAGCGCGGTGCGATAGGCCTCGGCATAGGCATAGTATTGGCCGTCCGCCCCGCCCGCAGCAAAGGTCACTGTTTTTGGCGGCGGCGGCGCAATCACGCGCATTGTAATGATTAACACGATCAGGACGCCCAGCGCGATCGGGCCATAGAGTTTCAAGGCGTCTTTCATCGTTTCAGCACTCCGCAACCACAATGAAATGCCTCAAAACATCTCATTCATTAAGTCAATGACATTGATTGACAGGATTTGAGTCGTTTTCACGACAGGCTTTTCCTATATGAGAGGACCAAAGACAAATTTACACGCCGGGATCATAAATGAACACGCGCAATCTTGCCGTCTGGGGCCTTATCGCCGCACTTCTTATCGGTCTGCTCGCTGTTATGCAGAGCAACCCAAATCAAGCGGGCATGGAAAAGCTCGATATTGGCCAGGTCTATGAAATGGCTGAACGCGGCGAGATCGCCGAAGTGGTCATCACCAGCTCGAAAATCAGCGGCACCACAACCGACAATGCGGCTTTCTACGCGCTGAAAAGCCAGGACCTTGGCGCCACGCGTGAGAAAATGATCGAATATGGCGTCCCCTCCGTGGTCGATGATCCCGAAACCGGCTTCAGCTTTGGCGACCTGCTGATGAGCATTCTGCCCATTCTGTTGATCCTCGGCATCTTCCTCTTCCTGATGAACCGGATGCAGGGCGGCGGCGGCGGCCGCGGCGCGATGAGTTTCGGCAAATCCCGCGCGCGCTTGCTGACTGAAAAGCATGGCCGGGTGACCTTTGACGATGTCGCCGGTGTCGACGAGGCCAAGGAAGAGCTCGAAGAAGTGGTCGACTTTCTGAAAGACCCCGCCAAATTCCAGCGCCTGGGTGGCAAAATCCCGAAAGGTGCGCTGCTCGTCGGACCGCCGGGGACTGGTAAGACCCTGCTCGCCCGCGCGATTGCCGGCGAGGCGGGCGTGCCCTTCTTTACCATTTCCGGCTCTGACTTTGTCGAGATGTTTGTCGGTGTCGGCGCCAGCCGTGTCCGCGACATGTTCGAACAGGCCAAGCGCAATGCACCGTGTATCATCTTCATTGACGAGATTGATGCGGTTGGCCGCTCTCGCGGCGCCGGTCTTGGCGGCGGCAATGATGAGCGCGAACAGACCCTCAACCAGCTGCTGGTTGAGATGGACGGCTTTGAAGCCAATGATGGCATCATCATCGTAGCTGCGACCAACCGCCCGGATGTGCTGGACCCGGCTCTGCTGCGTCCCGGCCGTTTTGACCGCCAGGTCACGGTCGGCAATCCCGATGTGATCGGCCGTGAGAAGATCCTCAAAGTGCATATGCGCAATGTCCCGCTGGCCAAGGATGTAGCGCCTAAAACCATTGCGCGCGGCACGCCCGGCTTTTCCGGCGCTGATCTCGCCAACCTGGTCAACGAGGCGGCCCTGCTGGCGGCCCGGCGCGGCAAGCGCGTTGTCTCCATGCGAGAGTTTGAAGACGCCAAGGACAAGGTGATGATGGGCCCGGAGCGCCGCTCCATGGTCATGTCGCAATCTGAAAAAGAGCTGACCGCCTGGCATGAAGCCGGCCACGCCATTGTCGCGCTGAAAGTGCCGAAGGCTGACCCGGTTCACAAGGCAACCATTATCCCGCGCGGACAGGCGCTGGGCATGGTGATGCAGCTGCCGGTCGATGACAAACTCTCGATGAGCAAGCTGGAGATGACCTCTCGCCTCGCCATCATTATGGGCGGTCGTATCGCCGAGGAAGAAAAGTTCGGCATGGACAATGTCACCGCCGGCGCAGCCTCGGACATTCAGCAGGCCACGCGCCTTGCTCGCGCCATGGTGACACGCTGGGGCCTGTCTGATGAGGTCGGCCCGGTGGACTATGCCGACGATCAGGGCCAGGTCTTCCTCGGCCAGCAGCTGATGCAGTCATCTTCTGTCTCCGAGGAGACCTCCAAGAAGATCGAGGAAGAAGTCCGCCGTCTTATTCAGACCGGTATGGATGATGCCCGTGAGATCATGACCACCTATCGCAAAGAGTGGGAAATGCTCGCCGAGGGTCTCCTAGAATATGAGACGCTGACCGGCGACGAAATCCGCGCCATGATCAATGAAGGCAAAATGCCCGAGCGCCCTGATGAGCCCGACGAGCCGACCCCGCCAAGTTCTGCCGTGCCGGTCATCGGCAAGCGCCGCAAAGACAAGGGCGAGGATTTTGGCGGCGAGCCAGAGCCGGCCTAAAAAGGGACAAGCGCCGTGGGCATGAGCCGAGACACGTTGGAAGGCTTCCTCACCGAGGCCTTTCCAGACGCAGAGATTACCTTGACCGATCTTGCCGGCGACGATGATCACTGGCAGGCGGAAATTGTCTCACCGCAATTTGCCGGCAAGTCCCGTGTTGCCCAGCATCAGATGGTCTATGCCGCCCTGAAGGGCAAAATGGGCGGCGAGCTGCATGCCCTCGCGCTCAAGACGCGCGCGCCCGGTTAAGCGCCCGCAATCGCGCCCCTGGCGTTTCGCCATTGAGAAATGCGCCATCAGACCTACACTCATGGTCTGGCCATGCACGAGGCGTTTTTCATGCTGCTCCGACGGATCACGCAACACGTGAAAGAACAGAACTGGACGGCGGTCTGGCTCGATTTCACGATTGTCGTTGTCGGCGTGTTCCTGGGTCTGCAATTTGCCAATTGGAACGAGGCCCGCAAGGACGCCGCCGTAGAGCGGCAAATACTGGAGCGGCTTCATAGCGAACTCAAAGCCGCAGAGGCCTCGCAGACAACTTATAACGACCTGGCTGAAACGCGGCTGAAACATGCCGATATCGCACGCCAGGTCCTGTTTGGCGTGGCAGATCGCGACACGCTGACGCCGCATGAATGCGAAATCCTCGCCACGGTTCACATCCCACCGACCCTGCCGACAGTCATTCCCATCCTTGAGGAGCTGTCTGCCTCCGGCCGTCTTGCGCTGATCACCGATGAAAGTGTCGTGCAGCTGATCACGGCGCTCTCAGTGTTCGACAATCAGTCTGATCCCATCGCGAATGAAACACGCCCCTCACGTGTCGTGTTGCCCAATACCTTTCCAGACCTCATCCGCTACAGCCTTATCGCAAATCCGGACAGCGCCGGCCGGCCGGAGCGCTTCGACACGTACAATCGCATCTATGCCTGCGACAGTGACGCTATGCGCCAGAACCCCGCTTTCCTGAATGCAGCCGGCTTGAATATCGCGACGGCGATTTTCTTCTGGGAGACGAATATCCTGCCCAAGCGGAAGGCCTTGAAAGACCTGCGCGAGGCCGTTGAGGCCGCCCTCGGCGTCACATAAGCCGGTCTTGCGACCGCGGGACCTTCGGTGACCTTGGGCCCTGATCAGGCATCGCTCGCCGCGCGGGTTTAAGGCGTCTTCTTCTTGCCGCGCAGGCGCGGCCAGATCAGCTTTAGCCAGATCCAGAGGAAGACGCCGATCAGCGCGATCCATGGCAGCCCGACTGCAAAGGCCGTGATCACCGCGGCAATGGCCCCTGACAGATTGTAGAAGAAATCGCCAAACGCTTCGCCGAGCGGGTTTTCCCGTGTGGCGCTGAAGGCCGGCACTTTGGTCTGATAGTTCACATCAAGGCGCGACATGGACACGCGCAGACGCAGCGTTTTGAGCTGCGCTTCTATACTCTCGATCTGGCCGGTCACCCGCGCCAGCTCGCGCTCGATCTGCAACAGCTCGCCGAGCTCACCGTCGCGGCGCTCCAGCAAGTTCAGCAAGCGTGATTGCAGCGTCTTTTGCGCATCCAGCCGCGCGCCGGTATCAACGATTTCCCGGGTCAAATCTTCCGCGCTGGTCGAGCGCTGGGTGATCTCGCCGCCCGCATCCTGTGTCGCCTCATCAACACCGCCGAGAAAGCCCTCAATCCATTCCGGCACAGCGCGGATCGACAGATTGCCAGAGGCATAATCGACATCTTCAGAATAGATGTTGGAGTTCACCACAATACACACAGAGGTCCCAGCGGCGCGGCAAGCCTCGGTATGAGTCTGCATCACCGGCTCCACGCCGCCGCGCGGCAGGGTGATACCAAGCCGGTGGCTATAGGCGATATACTGTTCGACGGCCGGCGCGATCTCACCTGGCGTTTGACCACCCAGATTGTCATCCTGTTCAGCCACGTCAAAGGCCTGCTTTGCCATAGGCGCGGCGACCGCACTTTCCATCATTGCTTCGACTGGCGCGGGCGGCGGGGCGCCAGCATAATCGCCGCCACCATCCCCACCACACGCCCCAAGGACAGCGGCCGCAAGGCCAGCCAGAAGTAAATTACGCATGGGCCGGTTTCCTTTCGCCATCGCTCTAACACAAATACTGCGCATTGATCACGGCGAAATATGGCCGCGATTGTGTCACCCCTGCCTTCGCGTGCCCCTTGCGCCGCTCTCAACACCCTGCTTTATCAAGACAAAGATCGATTGAGGAGGTTTCCATGGATCTCGCAGAACTGACGTCCAAAGCCGCAGCCGCGCTGTCATCCGGCACCGACTTTTCCAAGACAGTGAAGTTTGACTTTGGCGATGTTGGCAAGCTGTTCATTGATGGCGCCAATGGCGTGGCGAATAATGAAGATGGCGAAGCCGATGCGACCATCAATGTCTCGTGGGATGATTTTACCGCGCTGGCCGAGGGCAAACTCGACCCGACAATGGCCTTCATGCAGGGCAAGCTGAAAGTCCTTGGCGACATGTCCGTCGCCATGCAGCTCAATAGCCTGGTCTCGGCGTTCCGGTAAGACGCAGCCTGGTTCTTTCAAAACGCTTCGCCCCGGTGCAAACAAGGGCGAAGCCTTTTATTTTGGTCCCCGATGTCTGAGCCTGCACCATGTCCGAACCTGTAAGTGAACTGTTTGTCGATGTGCCAGGAAACCCGCGCCCGGACGGGGCACGGATCATCTGGTTTGACGGGGTCGCCGGGCGCCGCCTGCGTGCCTGCTATGCCCCGGCAACAGCGGACAAGCCGCGCGGCACGACGATTGTCTGCCCGGGGCGAACCGAGTTCATTGAAAAATATTTCGAGGTTGCCCGCGAGCTTCAGGGCAAGGGCTTTGCCGTCCTGATCATTGACTGGCCCGGCCAGGGCCTGTCTGAACGCCTGCTTGAAGACCCGCTAAAGGGTCATATTGACCGGTTTGAGACCTTTATGGGCGCACTGCGAAACGGTCTCGATGCGATGGATGATCTGCCCCGCCCGTTCGTCTCATTGGCCCACTCTATGGGCGGCGCAATTGCCCTGGCTGCGATTGGGCAGAACCTCGTTAAAGTCGAGGCCGCCGCGTTCTGCGCGCCAATGTGGGGCCTGCCGGTCAACCGGGTTGTGCGTTACCTCATCTGGGCCATGCGGGTCATGGGCCGGTCTGACGATTTTGCGCAGAAGCCCGGGCCGAAAGAACGGTTCGAGGACAATGTCGTAACCTATAGCGAGCCACGCTGGCGCCTGCATGAAGCACTGACCGATGCCGCCCCGGAACTGTCGCTTGGCCCGGTGACCTGGGGCTGGCTTGGCGCATCGTTGAACATTGTCGACCGGATCAAAAAGCCGGCCATTCTGAAAGACGTCTCGATCCCGATCTTTGTGGCGAGCGCTGCTGATGAAAAACTGGTCGATAACCGCGCCCATCATCAGGTCGCCCGCCGCCTGCCCAATTGCGAACATGTCACCGTCGAAAATGCCATGCACGAAATCCTGATGGAAAAGGATGACCGCCGCGCCGAGTTCTGGGCCGGTTTCGACCGCCTGCTTGACCGGGCTGGAATCTGACATTTTTCATCCAACTGTCATGATCCATCTGCCGGCTCGCAGCGTAACGCAGTGTATGTAGCGCGCAGGACAAAAGAGCTCCCTCCCCCCTTAGCTCGCCCGCGCTGCGCACTTGCCGGCGAACGCATTCAACAGAAATGCGTTGCCGGCACACTTTTTTCTAGGCCGAAATGTCCGGCAGCTTGTGCGCCTCAGCCATATAATCAAGCGATGCCATTTCATGCAGGCGGCTAACCGTGCGCTGAAATTCAAAACTCCCGTCGCCCTGCGGATAAAGCGCCTCTGGATCGGCCTCAGCGCTCGCAATCAGCTTCACCTTGGCCTCATAGAGCGCGTCGATAAGCGCCACAAAACGGGCGGCCTGATTGCGCTTGTCGACGCTCAGCTTGGGGATATCCTCAAGGATCACGGTATGAAACGTGGCTGCAATTGTCAGGTAATCAAGCGCGCCGAGCGGGCGATCACAAAGCTCTTCAAAGGTAAAGCGGACAACCCCGGCCGCTTCGCGCTCAACTTTCAGGTGACGCCCCTTGACCATCAGCGTGCAGGCCTTGGGTTGCGCGCCCAGCGTTAACCGGTCAAATGCCCGCGACAGCGCCGGCTGCGTCGCTTCATGGGTGCCGACATGCCAGACAGGCGCCTCGCGCAATCGCTCCAGGCGATAGTCGCGGCTCGCTTGAAGTTCAAAAACCTCACAGCGCGTCTTCAGCAGCTCAATGAAAGGCAGAAACAGTTCGCGATTGATGCCGTGCTTGTAGAGGTCATCGGGATGTCGGTTGGACGTTGCTACCACAGTCACCCCGCGCGCAAAAAGCTGCTCAAACAGGCGGGACAGGATCATCGCATCGGCAATCTGGGTGACCTGAAACTCATCAAAGCAGAGCAGGCGCACACTGCTGGAGAGTTTTTTGGCCACTGGCGGGATCGGATCGCTGACATCCTTTCGCGCCCGCGCGGCAAACAGGTCCTCATGAACCCGGCCCATGAATTCATGAAAATGAACCCGCCGGGCTGGCACGGTCGATTGCTCAAAGAAAAGGTCCATCAGCATTGACTTGCCGCGCCCCACCCCGCCCCAGAGATATAGGCCAATGGCCGGTTCCGGCTTGGAGAACCACCCCTTTTTCCTGGCCTTGCCGAGGCGTCCGAGAACCGCGTCAAGGCGCACGGCGGCCTCTGCCTGCGCCGGATCGGCCGTCACCTCGCCGGCGTTAACGCGGCTCTGCAATATGTCGCTGACCGGCCTCAAACCGCTAACCTCCGCCCAGCCGCTCTGCCACCTGCGCGGAGAAATATGACAGCGAGGCGGGCTCAACAATAAAGGTTGCCAATATGCCGGCCAAGGCCCCGCCAAGATGGGCCTCATGACCGATCACCTTGTTTTCCCGCTGGGCGAGAATGGCGCTGATGACAATGAACAAGAGCGCAAACACAATGGCAGGCATGGGAATGAAAAAGAAGCCGAGCATCGAGAAGGGCGCAAAAATACAATAGGCCAGAATGATACCAGAGGTGGCGCCGGATGCGCCGAGCGCGCGATAGTCTGGCTTGTCCTTGTTCTCAAGCAGCGACCAGAGGCTGCCCCCCAGGAGCGCCGCAAAATAAATCACGAGCAATCGCCCACTGCCCAGCACCTGCTCTTCCAGCACCCCGCCGAAACTGAACAGGACATACATGTTCACAAACAGGTGCAGCAGGCCGCCATGCAGGAAACCGCTGGTAATCAGGCGGTGCCATTCCTGGTTCTGTCGGATCGGTCCGACATGAAACAGGTTCTGGTTCATGAAACCGGGATGGCTGAAGGCCACCACGCTCGCCATTGTGTTGACAATGATCAGCGCCATTGTGGCCGGATAGAGCGAAAAGGCATCCATAATCAGCCCCTAGCCGAACTTGGTCGCGCGTGCACCCTCCTTCTTCTCACATTCAGCAGATGGCCCGCCCGCGCTTAGTCTTTGCCCGCCTGTACCAGTGGCCAGCCATGCGCCACCGGGCCGTGGCCAGCGCCCAGAACAGGGGCATGTTCGATGGCCGCGCGCAGATAATCGCGCCCGCGTTCCACCGATCGCGCCAGATCACCGCTCTGGGCAAACAAAACAGCGCTTGCACTGGCCAGCGTGCAGCCCGTCCCGTGCGTCGCCTTGGTGTCAATCCGCTCGCTCTCGAATATCCACTCGCCATACTCGGTTTGCAACACATCGCTGAGCACCTGTCCGGCGACATGACCACCCTTGACGAGCGCCCCTTTGGCGCCCTGCTCCAACAGCGCTTCGGCCGCCCGGCGCTGCCCATTGATGTCCTCAACCGCCTTGCCGGTCAAAAGTTCGGCCTCCGGCGCATTCGGGGTCACCAGCGCTGCACCGGGAAACAGCTCCGCCTTCATCGCCTCAATGGCGCGCGCCTCGACCAGAACATCGCCGCTGCTGGCAACCATGACCGGGTCGATCACGCGCGGTGTGCTGCCCGCCATATCGCTGAGCGCCTCGGCAATGGCCTCAATCATCGGGCCGCCGCCCAGCATGCCCGTTTTGACAATATCAGCGCCGAGATCAGACAGAACGGCCCGCATCTGGGCTGTCACGGCATCAACCGGCATCGGCCAGATCCCATGAACGCCCAGCGTGTTCTGCGCCGTTACCGCCGTAATCGCCGTCATGGCAAACCCGCCAAGCGCGGTCACTGTTTTGATATCGGCCTGAATACCGGCAGCGCCGCCACTATCAGAGCCGGCAACAATCAGCACACGGCTGATCGGCTTTGTCTCTTCTGATTGCATTTGGTCTTGTCTTTCATCCCCATGCCGAACGTTGCAGGTGCCAGATCGCCGCTTGCAGCCTCGCCTCAGGCTGTTAAGCACAGCCGCACTTGGATTTGAACGGAAAGTCACATCATGTCTGATCCCGTACAGCGCATTCTCAACCTGCTTGATCTTGACCGCCTTGAAATCGACCTGTTTCGCGGTGTCAGCCCGGACAATCAAATCTCTGTGCGGGTCTTTGGCGGCCAGGTGATCGCCCAGGCGCTGGTCGCGGCCTATAAGACCGTCGATCTCAATGAACGCACCTGTCACTCGCTGCACGGCTATTTCATGCGGCCGGGCGACCCATCCATCCCCATCATCTATGAAGTCGATCGCGCCCGCGATGGCGGCAGCTTTGCGACGCGCCGCGTGGTCGCCATTCAGCACGGCAAGCAGATCTTCAACCTCGCCGCCTCGTTCCACAGGCAGGAAGACAGCTGGTCGCACCAGCATGACATGCCCGATGTGCCAGCGCCCGA
>JBCCMX010000076.1:0-10202 GCA_039026135.1 Pseudomonadota bacterium
ATGTACGGTCCGATCGGAAATGATCGCTACCGTGAATATGCGGGCGACATTCTCGCCTCCGGCCAGCATTTGCTCGACATGATCAATGATATTCTCGACATGGCCAAAGTCGAAGCCGGTAAAATGACCATTGATCCGCGGCCACTCGACCTGATCGAACCTGTCGATGCGGCCGTACGCATGATCCGCCGCAAGGCGGAGGACAAAGGTATTACGCTGACACTCTCGGCAAGCGAAGGCCTGCCGCCGGTTGACGCCGACCATCGTGCGATCCGTCAGATGATCCTCAACCTTGTGTCCAACGCCATCAAGTTCACCGATGAGGGCGGCGGCATTCTTGTGAAGATTGATCAGGTCGATGATACATTGCGCGTGATGGTGCGCGATTCAGGTGTGGGCATCCCGGCTGAAGCACTGCCACGTCTGGCAGAGCCGTTCGAGCAGGTCAGCGATACGCGTGATCGCAATTATGATGGCTCCGGGCTTGGCCTGGCACTGACAAAGTCATTTGCTGAAATGCATGGCGGGCGCCTGACCATTGCCAGTAAGGAAGGCAAGGGAACGCTGATCAGCTTCTTCATTCCAATCAGCGCTGACGTTGAGGACCGCTCAGTCGCCTAAGGCGTCGGCCGTAAATGCCGCAATCGACGCAACGCAGGCTTCGGCTGCGCCTTTCAATGCACGCGCGCGGGTCAGCGAGACATTGTCGGACGCGCCGACCCTCTCGGCAATCAATTGCTGCGCCACAATGCTTCTTCCCCTTTGGCGAATAAGGGTTGCCCGTGCCTCGCAGACCGCATCCTGCCCCGCAAGGTTCAGCGCGCTGATCCGTACAGACAGCTCATACGGCGCGAACGTACCTGCCTCTGGTAGCATGGCCGTCCCTTCGGCGCCTGGCTCAAAACTGTCGACCAGCGCCAGCTGGATCTGCCGGGTCACGGGCCCGGCCCACTCCACAGAAGGCAGAAGCCTCAGCGCGCCGGTCTCATCCTCGCTGACCAGCGCCTGACCGGCATAGAGGCTCGGCGCATCGGGCTGGCGAACAATGACATGGTCATTCAGAGGCAAAGGCTGCGCGGCTTCAACGCGGTAGAGCACATCCGGCGTGCCCGGATCGGGCAATACAGAAACACAGCCGCCCAGCAGCGCCACGGCACACCCCACCAAGAGTGCTTTCAAACGTGGTCTCACCATTATCTGGGCTCCTCATAAGGTTTCGGATCACCAACCACTAGGCGCTGCGGGTTCTGCTCAATGTCGCGCGTAATCCGGTCGAGGCGATTGATCAGCGCGCGCAAATCCTGCGAGGCAAGATTGCCCTGAGACACCATATCCGCGCCGCCCCCTTCAAGCAGCTGGCCGGCAAGATCCAACGCCTCGCGCCCTTCCAACAGGACGAGCTCAGCTTCATCGGCAACGCGGTTCAGCTGGCTGGTCAGCTCCAATAGTTCATCGTTCAGCTGCTTCAGTTCGCTATCGACCGACCCGGCCACCGCAATTGTTGCATCACTCGCTGCCGCCAGCCGGTCAGCAGCACGGTTCAGAGTCTCCAGCGTGTCGATCGCGCCGCCGACAAGCGCCTCATCATTATCCGCCAAGACCGCCATAACCGACTGCACGCTTTTCAAGGTCGCGTCGAAGGCAAGAAGATTGTCATCGGTCAGCATCATGCTGGCACGCCCGGCAATCTCTGCACCACTTGAGAAAAGCTCGACCAGGGGGGTTTCGCCGGCCGGAATAATCGGCACATCCTGATTGGGGCGCACGCGCAGCGGCCCAGCAGTGTCAGAGCCGGCCGTGATCTGAATGAAGGTCACGCCGGTAATGCCCGCAAAATCAATCACCGCGGTCGAATCTTCTTTCACAGGTGTCTGCCTGTCGACGCGAATGCGCGCGCGTACCTTGGCCGCATCCCGATTATCAATCCGGACCGTTTCAACCTCGCCGACCTTGATACCGATATAGCGCACCGCCGCACCCTCCTCCAGCGTGACGGGACCATCGAAGATAATATCATATTGGGAAAACTCGCGATTGAGCTGTGATGACCCGAGCCACAGGACAAAGGCAACAACCGCCATGATAGTCATCAGCACGAAAGCACCGATCAGCGCAAAATTGGCACGTGTCTCCATCAGCCCACTCCTGCCATAGCGGCGCGTCCGCGCGGCCCGCCAAAATACGTCTTGATCCACGGATGGGTGTGCGCGCGCATATCCTCCATGGACCCGACAGCGATCACGCGTTTCTCGCCCAGAACCGCGATACGATCACACGTATCGCGCAATGTATCGACGTCATGGGTCACCAGAAACACTGTCAATCCAAGGGCGCGCTGCAAATCGCGGACCAGAGCGTCGAAACCGGCGGCCGTGATCGGATCAAGCCCGGCTGTCGGCTCATCCAGAAACAAGAGCGGTGGATCGAGCGCCATAGCGCGCGCAAGGGCGGCGCGTTTGCGCATACCGCCCGACAGATCAGACGGGTATTGCTGGCCGCTCCAGGTTTCAAGGCCAGCCATCCGGATCTTCTGATCCGCCAGATCCTCCATCAGCGCGACCGGCAAATCGGTATGTTCGCGCATCGGGACCATCACATTCTCGCGCACAGTCAGATTAGAAAAGAGCGCCCCGTCCTGAAACATCACGCCCCACAATCTCTGCAGCGCCGCACTGTCATGCCCGAACAGCGATGTCACATTCTGATCAAACACCGTGACCTCTCCGGCCGATGGCCGTTTCAGCCCCGTAATGGCGCGCAACAATACCGATTTACCGGTGCCTGAGGGGCCAATCACGCCGAGGACTTCGCCCTTTAACACATCAAGGTCCAGGTTCTCGTGAACCACATGTGTGCCATAAGCGGTTTTCAGCCCGCGCACCCGGATGGCCACATTGCGGCTCACAAGCCAAGCTCCATGAACAGAATGGCAAACAGCGCATCGATCACGATAATGGCGAACAACGCCTGGACCACTGACTTGGTTGTATGGGTACCCAGCGACTGCACGCTCCCGCCAACCTCAAGGCCTTGGCGGCATCCAATCAGCGCCACAACAAGCCCAAAGACAGGCGCTTTGACGAGCCCGATCCAGAACTGTTCCACCCCGACCATTTCCTGAAACCGGTTTAGAAACACAACCGGCGAGATATCGAGCGCCAGCCAGCCGACGAGAACACCGCCCGCCAAGCCCGTCAGCGCGCCAATGAAGGCCAGCACCGGTGTCACCAGCACCATGGCAATCACACGCGGGGCAACCAGAACATGCATGGGATCAAGACCAAGCGTTGTCATCGCATCGATTTCCTGGCGCATTTTCATTGAGCCGATCTGGGCGGTGAACGCCGAGTTCGTGCGACCCGCCAGAATGATCGCCGTCAAAATCACGCCGAACTCGCGCAGGACCGAAATGCCAACGAGTTCGACAACGAAAATCGTCGCGCCAAACTCCGCCAGGGTCGTTGCGCCAATAAAGGCGACCACCATGCCGACAAAGAAACACAAGAAGGCAACGATCGGCACGGCATCAAGACCAGACTCTTCCATCACGGCCACAAGCGCCGTCCAGCGCATCCGCGCGGGGCGAACAATCACGGTGCCGACCGCGGCAGCCGTTGCACCAAGGAAGGACAACGTGTCCAGCATCTCTTCCCACAAATGCATGACGCCGCGCCCTGTCCGCTCAAGCATGTCGACAAAGCCGTGGCCGTCTTCAATCTCGGGCGGCGCATGCTCTTCCTGGGTCGCCAATGCGCGCGCCTGCACCAGCAGAGCTTTGGCTTGCGGTGACGCCGCCTCAAATGCCGGCGCGGCCGGCGACAGGGTTCGCAGCGCAAAATCGATCAGGAATGCGCCGGCAGTATCCAGCCGGCCGAGCTGCCCGGCCGCAACAATGGGCGCCGCCGATGCGCCATGCTGACCCAGCGCATCGCGCAGACGCTCATCCACTGCGCCAAGCCTTGTTACCACCCAGTCACCCCGCAGGGTGAGGACGGCACGTCCATCTTGTGACAAAAGGTCGAATTCAGGCGCAGACATGGATTGGCGAATTCTCAAGCTCTGTTTACCGTAAGGCATGCAGATTTAAGGCCACCTTCCACGATTTGCGCAAATTTAATCGAGCCAGAGGGCGAAGAACAATATGCGCCGCGTGAACATTGAGCTCATCTCATCGCCGCTGAAAAATACGTTCGCCATCTCCCGTGGGGCGAAGACAAGCGCGGAGACCGTGCGCGTGACCCTCAGCGATGGCGAACACAGGGGCCGGGGCGAATGTGTGCCCTATGCCCGCTATGGCGAAACACCGCAAAGCGTGCAGCGGCAGATTGAGTCGGTGCGCGCCGCCCTTGAAGGCGGGCTTGATCTCGCCGGACTGCAAGCCGCGCTGCCAGCAGGCGCGGCGCGCTGCGCCGTCGATTGCGCGCTTTGGGACCTTGCCGCCAAACAGGCCGGCGCACCGGTCTATGCCCTGGCAGGCTTGCCCGAACCTGCCCCGCTCCCCACCACAATGACAATCAGCCTCGACACGCCGGAACACATGGCCCTCGCTGCGCAACAGACCCCGGCCTACCTCCTCAAACTCAAGCTCGGCGCAGAGGAAGACTTGGCACGCGTCGAAGCGGTCCATACCGCCCGGCCTGACGCCAAGTTGATCCTGGACGGCAATGAAGGTCTGGACCTGCGGGCCCTGGAAGGCATTGCCGCGCGTGCCGAGCACCTCGGCATCATTATGATTGAACAGCCCTTGCCCGCCAGCGGCGACGCCGCTCTCAGAGGTTTCAAAACGGCCGTCCCACTTTGCGCTGATGAGAGTGTGCACACCCATGCTGACATGACAGACATCGCAGCCAGGTATCAGGCGGTCAATATCAAGCTCGACAAGGCTGGCGGACTGACCGAAGGGCTTGCCATGGTCCGTCTCGCCCGCGCGCTTGGCCTGGAAATCATGACTGGCTGCATGGTCGGCGGATCGCTCTCAATGGCACCGGCCTTTCTGCTCGGCATGGCTTGCGACATAATTGATCTTGATGGTCCGCTCTGGCTGCAGAATGATATTGAAGATGGTCTGGTCTATGAAGATGGCCTGGTCTATCCGCCAAGGCCCGCCCTCTGGGGCTAAGGCGCAAGCAAGGGGAATGTCATGCTCATATTTCTATCTGCAATCTGCGGACTGACGGCCGTCACACTCGGTGCCTTTGGTGCACATGCACTAGGTGAGGACTTAAGCGGCGATGCCCGCGGCTGGTGGGATACCGCCACGCTTTATCTGATGGTTCATGCCGTGGCCGCCCTGGCGATTGGTTTGTCATCGCGCGGCGGGCTGGTAGCACATGGCGGGCTCGCCCTTCTACTCGGCGCCATCCTATTTGCCGCCACACTTTACGCCATGGCGCTGGGCGCGCCGCGCTGGTTTGGCGCAATTACGCCGATTGGCGGCCTGGGCATGCTGGCCGGATGGGCGCTGATCGCGATTGGCACCTGGCGCAGCTAACGCTGGGGCAGGCTTTACCTCGCCGGACCTTCGCTCTTATCCAGCGGGCCAACGCAGCAAACAGGAGCTTGGACAATGAGCCTTTTCGATCTTTCAGGAAAAGCAGCTGTCATCACAGGATCATCACGCGGCATCGGCAAGGCGATTGCCACCGCAATGGCCGAACAGGGCGCACATGTCACAATTTCATCACGCAAGCCGGGCCCCTGCGAAGAGGTGGCAGATGAACTGAACAACCGGTTTGGCGACGGCACCGCGATCGCGGTGCCTGCCAATATTTCCTCACGCGAAGATCTTCAGCGCATGGTCGATGCAACAAACGAAGCCTTCGGCAAGATCGATATCGTCGTGTGCAACGCGGCCTCCAACCCCTATTACGGGCCGATGTCCGGCATCGAGGACGCCCAGTTTGAGAAAATCCTGCAAAACAACATCATCTCGAACAACTGGCTGATCCAGATGTGTGTGCCCCAGATGCAGGACCGCAAGGATGGCGCTGTCATCATTGTCAGCTCGATTGGCGGCCTGCGCGGCAGCCCGATTATCGGCGCCTACAACATCTCCAAGGCAGCCGACTTCCAGCTTGCCCGCAATCTCGCTGTCGAATACGGCCCGGACAATATTCGGGTCAATTGCATCGCCCCCGGCCTGATCAAGACAGACTTTGCCCGCGCGCTATGGGAAAACCCCGAAACGCTGAAACGAGCCACCGCCACCACGCCGCTGCGCCGGATTGGTGAGCCCGTCGAAATCGCCGGCGCCGCGGTTTACCTTGCCAGCGCTGCGGGCAGCTTCATGACCGGCCAGGCCGTGGTGGTCGATGGCGGTCAGACGGTTGTTTAAGGTCACCAGACAGTTTGCGGCAGCGTCATGACAGACCCATCCAGTATATCTGCACAGCAGATTGAGTTCTTTGAGATGCTCCGCAGCGGAAAATGGCAAAAGCCACCGGCCATTCGCAATCTAGGTATTCGCCCGGAAGACTGGTTGAAAGAGGTCAGACGTGGCTATGTTCGCTATGAATGGCCGAATGACGGCGACCGTGACATTGCAAACGGGCGCGTTTTTGGCGGCTGGATCGCCGGTTTCAGCGATCACATTGTCTCCATGTGCATGGCCAGCGCGCTGGACGATGGCGAATGGTTCACCACAACGGAGCTGCAAACGCGCATATTCCGGCCTGTCCCGCATGGTCTGATCACCATTGAAGGCCGCCTTGTGTCGCGCGGACGCACAACCGGTTTCGTCGAGGCGGACTGGCGCGACGAGAAAGGCCGGCATCTTGTTCGGGTCAACGCCGCCAAAGCCATTCGCCCCAGCGAAGAGATCGGCACGAAGCCGCCCGGCTAGAAGCGGCCGCTGGCAACGCGCCTTAGGGCAAAAAATCACTACCCGCCTGTTGACGTTGCAGGCGCTGCCCCCTAAGTCGCTGCGATCGTTAGCAGTCCATGCGACCGAGTGCTAATCGGCGCCGGCCTGCTATGATGTATAACAATTGAACTGACGAACAAAGGCTACATCCATGAAGTTCCGTCCACTTGGCGACCGCGTACTGGTCCGCCGTGTTGAAGAAGCCACAACGACTGCAGGTGGCATCATTATACCAGATACAGCCACTGAAAAGCCGCAGGAAGGCGAAGTCCTGGCTGTCGGCAATGGCGCGATTGGCGACGACAATGAGCGCGTCGCGCTCGACGTCAAAGAAGGCGACAAGATCCTGTTCGGCAAATGGGGCGGCACCGAGGTGAAAATCGACGGTGAAGACCTGCTGATCATGAAAGAAAGCGACATTCTCGGGATCATTGAAAGCTAAGGCATTGATTGCCCCGGCTTTCAGATTTTTATTCAACCAGAGCGCTTGTCCGAAAAGTGGAAACCGGTTTTCGGCGAAGCAAGCGCGACAAACAAAAAGGTACCTGAAATGGCTGCCAAACACGTAAAATTCAGCTCGGATGCACGCCAGAAAATGATGACCGGCGTCGACACACTGGCTGACGCTGTAAAAGTCACGCTAGGCCCCAAAGGCCGCAATGTCGTGATTGAGAAGTCTTTTGGTGCACCGCGTACCACAAAAGACGGCGTCACTGTCGCCAAAGAGATCGAGCTTGAAGACAAGTTCGAGAATATGGGCGCGCAAATGCTGCGCGAAGTTGCCTCCAAGGCAAACGATGTCGCCGGTGACGGCACAACCACGGCCACGGTTCTTGCCCAGGCAATCGTTCGCGAAGGCATGAAGCGCGTTGCCGCCGGCATGAACCCGATGGATCTGAAGCGCGGCATCGACAAAGCCTCCGCAGAAGTCGTCGGTGATCTTGCACACCACTCGCGCAAGGTGAAAGACAATGACGAGATCGCCAAAGTTGGTTCTATCTCTGCCAATGGCGACACCGAAATCGGCGAAATGATTGCTAAGGCGATGGAAAAAGTCGGCAATGAGGGCGTTATCACTGTTGAGGAAGCCAAATCTCTGGAAACGGAGCTCGACGTTGTTGAAGGCATGCAGTTCGACCGCGGCTATCTCTCACCTTACTTCGTGACCAATGCTGACAAGATGACAGCGGAGCTGGATGATCCTTATATTTTGCTGCACGAAAAGAAGCTGTCTTCGCTGCAGCCAATGCTTCCAATCCTGGAAAGCGTCGTTCAGTCACAGCGCCCGCTGCTGATCATTGCTGAAGATGTCGACGGCGAAGCGCTGGCGACACTGGTGGTCAACAAGCTGCGCGGCGGCCTGAAAATCGCTGCGGTCAAGGCCCCCGGCTTTGGTGATCGCCGCAAGGCAATGCTGCAGGATATCGCTGTTCTGACAGGTGGCGACGTGATCTCCGAAGATCTCGGTATCAAGCTGGAAAATGTCTCTCTTGATATGCTCGGCACAGCCAAGCGTGTGAACATCACCAAAGACGACACAACAGTCGTTGATGGTGCAGGCACCAAGAAAGATATCGAGGCGCGCGTTGGCCAGATCCGCAAGCAAATCGAAGACACCTCATCTGACTATGACCGCGAAAAGCTGCAAGAACGCCTGGCGAAACTTGCTGGCGGTGTGGCCGTAATCAAGGTTGGCGGCGCAACGGAAGTCGAAGTGAAAGAGCGCAAGGACCGCGTCGATGACGCGCTGAATGCGACACGCGCCGCTGTCGAAGAAGGCATCGTCGCGGGTGGTGGCACAGCCCTGCTCTCAGCTGCCGGTAACATTGATGTCGCTGGCGCCAATGATGACGAGCAAGCCGGCGTGGACATTGTTCGCAAAGCGCTCGAAGCACCGGTGCGTCAGATCGCAGAAAATGCCGGTGTCGAAGGCTCCGTTGTGGTTGACACAATCCGCCGCGGCAAAGGCAAGGGCTACGGTTTCAACGCCCAGACTGAAGAGTATGGCAACCTGATCGAGATGGGCGTTATTGACCCCGCTAAAGTGGTACGCTCGGCGCTTCAGAATGCTGCCTCTGTGGCTGGCCTTTTGATCACAACCGAAGCTGGCATTGCCGAAGCGCCGAAAGATGATGCGCCGGCCATGCCAGCCGGCGGCGGTATGCCGGACATGGGAGGCATGGGCTTCTAAGCTGGTTGGCTGCGCCAAAAATTTGGTCCAATGGACCAAATTTAAGCTTAGAAGGCTGCGGCAACAGCTCTAGCCTGGGCTTCGCCAGTCGCCCAAAAAAAATCAAAAGCCCAGAGCATCCGCTCTGGGCTTTTTTTCGTATCTAACACTGTCATCAGAACGCACGAGGCCCTGAACATGATCACCGGAGTCTATGCCGCCATCGCGGCCTTAGCCTTTGTCTACTTGTCGATGCGCGTCATTCGAATCCGCCGCGGCAAAGGCATTTCAGTTGGCCCAGCCGGCGACCCGGAGCTGGAGCGCGCTATTCGCGTGCAAGGCAATTTTATTGAGTATGCGCCGATAACACTCTTGCTGCTTTTCATTGCCGAGCAAAACGGTCTGGCCGGGTTGGCCACTCATCTTCTGGGACTGTTGTTTCTGGCCGGACGGCTAATACACTTTCACGGTTTTCGCAGCGCAGACGCGCCCGGTCGGCTGCGCGTCGCCGGCATGGTCATAACCTTCACCGTGCTCGGTATTCTCGCCACGATCACGATCATTCAATATATGCTTGAACTAACCGCCTAAGCCGTTCTGAACGCAAACAGCTCGACAGGATGATCAAGCGCCGGGCCGCGCGTCCCGTCAAAGGCAGCAGCTTCAAACGCTCGGTCCAGGGCCGCCCGCGCTGGCACAGACAAGCCCGCACATTCGGCCTGAACAGTGAAGTCAATCACATCCTGGTCGGCCTGCGGTCCCAGATAGTGGCTGAGCAAAATATCGGCATGGATCATCTGGCGAGTATAGGTCTGACCGCGCTGATCCAACAGGTCGGCAAAATCATCGGCAAACAAAGCCTCAGTCCCCTGCTCGCGCCAGAACAGGTCGGCGATCACATTCATGGGCGATTTCGGCGCGACAGCGACAATGATCTGCCCGCCGGGCATGACGACTTGCGCCAGGCTGTCCAGAAATGCGCCAACATCGCCGACATAGTAGATCACATGGATTGCATAGACCAAGTCGAAACGCCGTGGATGAAGGCTGGCCAGCCGATCGCCGACAATCAGCTCCACATTCGCACGCCCGTGCGCACGCGCGGCAAAGGCGCTGATCTGATCTGCATTCGCATCAAGGCCGCAAAACAGCTCAATGTCGCTGCCGGCC
>JBCCMX010000077.1:0-10105 GCA_039026135.1 Pseudomonadota bacterium
CGGCGATCAGGGCGAGAAGGTCTCTGTTGAGGTCGTGCTGCCAGAAACCATCACGCTGCAAGACCTGTCAGGACGGATGAATGAGCGGGTCGCCGACGTTGTTAAATTCATGATGTCGCAGGGAGAGATGTTGCGCGGCACAGACGTCGTCGACGCCGACACCGCAGAGCTGATCGCCGAAGAGTTCGGGCATACGGTGAAACGCGTCTCCGAAGCCGATGTTGAAATCGGCCTGGACGGGGTTGAGGATGCTGCCGAAGATCTGGAGCCACGCGCCCCGATCGTGACCATTATGGGCCATGTTGATCACGGCAAGACATCGCTTCTCGATGCGCTGCGCTCAACGGACGTGGTGGCCGGCGAGGCTGGCGGGATTACCCAGCATATCGGCGCCTATCAGGTGACCCTTAAATCCGGCGAGAAGATCAGCTTCCTCGATACGCCCGGACACGCCGCTTTTTCCGCCATGCGGGCACGGGGCGCAAATGTCACCGACATTGTCGTCCTGGTTGTGGCAGCAAATGACAGCGTCATGCCCCAGACAATTGAAGCGATCAGCCACGCCAAGGCCGCTGAAGTGCCGATCATCGTGGCCGTGAACAAGGTTGACCTGCCCGAAGCTGATTCACAGAAAGTCCTGACCGACCTGTTGCAGCACGACATTCAAGTCGAAACGATGGGCGGCGAAGTTCAGTCAATAGAAGTGTCAGCGCTGAACAAGACCGGTCTTGATAACCTGACAGAAGCGATCACGCTTCAGGCTGAACTTCTGGACCTGAAAGCCAACCCGAAGCGCGCGGCTGACGGCATTGTCGTTGAGTCGCAACTTGATAAGGGTCGCGGCCCCGTCGCAACCGTGCTGGTGAAGCGCGGAACGCTCAAGCGTGGCAGCATTGTTGTTGCCGGCGCATGCTGGGGCAAAGTTCGCGCATTGGTGAACGAGCGCGGCCAGCAGCTGAGCGACGCCGGCCCATCGGTGCCCGTTGAGGTGCTCGGCCTCGATGGGACGCCTGAGCCTGGCGATGCTTTCAATGTCGTCGAGACAGAGGCCCGCGCCCGCGAGATCACCGACTATCGCCAGCGGTCCAAGCGGCAGAAAGCCAGTGTGTCCGGTCAGCGCGCATCTCTGGAACAGTTCATGACGAACCTTAACGACGGGGCCGGCAAGACTGAAGACCTGCCAATCGTCCTGAAAGGTGATGTTCAGGGCTCGGTCGAAGCGATCACACAGTCCCTCGAAAAAATCTCAACGGAAGAAGTCCGCGCGAACGTTGTTTACGGCGCGGCCGGCGGTATTTCCGAGAGCGATGTGCTGCTGGCCCAATCGTCCAATGCACCCGTCTTTGCCTTCAATGTGCGCGCCAACAAACAGGCGCGCGAGCTGGCGGAGAAAGAAGGTGTCGAGATTCGGTATTACTCGATCATCTATGAGCTGATCGATGATGTGAAGGACAGCCTTTCGGGCATGCTGGCGCCAGAGAAGAAAGAGACCTTCATTGGCTATGCCGATATTCTGGAAGTGTTCAACATCACGAAGGTCGGCAAGGTTGCAGGCTGTAAGATTACCGAAGGTGTCGTCAAACGTGGTTGCGGCGTGCGCTTGTTGCGTGACGATGTTGTCATACATGAAGGCATGCTGAAAACACTCAAACGCTTTAAGGACGAGGTGCCGGAGGTAACAAACGGCATGGAATGCGGCATGGCGTTCGAGAGATATGAAGATATCCGCGAAGGCGACCGGATTGAGTGTTTTGAGATTGAGATGATCGCAAGAAAGCTCGATTAATTTCATCTCGGCTCAGGTTGCCAGATTTCGTTTTCTTTTGCCCAAGACTTATCTGCTATAAGGGCCCCATGAGGGACACAAACAGCATGCAGTCAGTTGAAGGGCGTCTGAACGAAACTGACATAAAGCGACTGACGCGCGCCATGCGCGGCGGCACAGTCGGACCAACGGCGCTTTACTATGCCGGCGTGACGGCCCCTGTCATCTCGGCAGCCGTCGGGCTTGTCGCGAAAACCTCATTTGGCATTGTCGGCATGACCAATTATTGGCAGGTTTTTCTTTCGGCAATTGTTGCCGCGATGGCCGGCATTGTGTGGTATCTTATCTTCATGCGCTGGTCGTATCGCCACCATCATGGACGGGCCGAGGAAACCGAACAGGATACGCAAGTGGTTCTGGCACCAGATCATCTGCGCACCTTGCGTGGCGGGGTCGAGACGCGGATCAAGTACGAGGCGATACGTGAAGTGCTGGTCCTGCGCAGCGCTGTGCTGGTCAAGTTCCATGGCGCTGATCCGTTGATCGTGCCCGATCGCTGGTTCGCCGACGCGTCGACCCGAACCAATTTCAAAGACCAGCTCGACAGCCTGGTGCCGTCATGAGCCGGCGCTCAAAGCGCGCAAACCCGGCTGCGCGGGAGCCATCGCAGCGCCAGCTGCGCGCGGGCGAACTGGTCCGTCACGCGCTGGTTGACGTTCTGGCGCGCGAAGAGTTCAGAGACCCGGACCTTCAAGGCGTAACGATAACGATTGGCGAGGTGAGATGCTCACCGGACCTGCGCCATGCGAATGTGTTTTGTTCGCCGCTGGGCGTCGCCGACAAACAGGCGATTGAAGCGGTATCGGCCGCGCTGAACCGAGCTGCATCCTTCCTGCGCGGCCGCCTCGGCAAACAGATCGAGATGAAGTTTACCCCTCAACTGCATTTCATTCCCGACCTGTCCTATGACGAGGCAAGTGCGATGGACGCGGTTTTCAAGCGCGACGAGGTCGCCCGCGACCTCGATTAGTCAGACCGCAATACCAGCCGCCTTTGCCAGATCGGCCAGAGGCGTCTCCGGGCGCGGGCCATAGTGCGTAATCACTTCGCCGGCTGCAATATGTCCGAGGCGTGCACATGTCTCCGGCGGCAGGCCGCGCGCCAAACCGAACAGGAACCCGGCCGCATACTGATCGCCAGCCCCCGTCGTGTCCACAACATTGGCGACCGGCTCCGCGCTAACGGGGATAGGATCCCCTCCAGCGACGACGACGGATCCCTTTTCCGACCGGGTGATCGCCGCCAGCGGCGCCTCTGCCCGCAACTGGGACACCGCGTGGGCAAAATCGCGCGTTTCGTAAAGGGAAAGCAACTCTTCCTCATTGGCAAACAGGACGTCCACCTGGTTTGCGATCAAGGAGCGAAAACTGGCGCGATGGCGGTCAACACAAAAACTGTCTGACAATGTCAGCGATACGCGGCGCCCCGCGGCATGCGCGATCTCTGCAGCATGCACGAAGGCCGCTTTCGCCGCCTCTTTATCGAACAGATAGCCCTCCATATAGAGCAAGGCACTCGACTGGATGGTCTCCGGGTTCAAGTCTTCAGGTGAAAATTCAACGGTTGCGCCAAGAAAGGTGTTCATGCTGCGGCAGCCATCGGGCGTTACAAATATGATCGACCTCGCCGTCGCAGCGCCCCCAATCAGAGGCTCGGTTTCGAGCGGCGCGCCAATGCGCGCCATGTCATCCCGGAAAACCTTTCCCAGTCGGTCGTTAGCCACCTTGCCGAAATAGGCCGCGCGTCCGCCAAGGCTCAAAACACCCGCAACCGTATTCGCGCCCGAGCCGCCCGATGTCTCAAGCGCGCCGTTGGAAACCTTGGTCAGCGCGTCGGCGCGCGCTTCGT
This sequence comes from Pseudomonadota bacterium, assembly GCA_039026135.1. Taxonomy (GTDB): domain Bacteria; phylum Pseudomonadota; class Alphaproteobacteria; order Caulobacterales; family Hyphomonadaceae; genus Henriciella. The sequence goes on from JBCCMX010000077.1 coordinate 3,674, forward strand.
CGATCAGGTTCATCGCGCTCTTGGTGATGTGCCATCTATCAAGAAAGGCATCATCCGCCTGAGAAATCACATCGACAATCGCATTGCCGAGACCGACAACATCATAAACTGGTTCAGACATTTAACCTCGCATTGGCCGCAAGCCATGCCCATGCCAGACCACGATACGCGACGCAAGGCGACCGGGCAGACCGCCTGGGTGCGCGCGCCTAAGAAGCCTAGGCCGGCTCAGGTTTCGGAGGCTGCGCGGCAGCGACCTCGTCATCGCTCTCAGGCACCTCTTCACCGCGCATGGAGGCTTCAATCTCCAGCTCGATTTCGCGTGCAAGCTGCATGTATGGCTCATTCTCGGTGAATGACTTTTCCGGGTCATAAAGCCGGGCCAGGCGCCGCAAGCCATCACGGTCCTTGTCCTGGAAGAGCAGTGTGCGCCGCAGCGCTTCGTCTTCGGGCATGCCGAAAGACATGAGCGCATAACGCGAACCGCGAAGCGCGCTATCAAAGGTCTCTCGCACAATATCGGTGGCGCCAGCCTGGTACAGCTCGTAGACATGCCGGCGCTGCTGCGCCCTGGCAACGATATGCAAATCGGGCCGCACCCGGCGCGCATGTTTCACAATCTCAATGGTCCGCTCGGGATCATCGATCGCAACAACCAGCAGTTTTGCCTCTTCAAGGCCCGCAGCATGCAACAGCTCAGGGCGGCTCGCGTCGCCGTAAAATGTCGGGATGCCAAACTTGTTGAAACTGTCGACAGTCTCGGCGCTGATATCAAGAACCGTCGTCTTGTAGCCGTTGGACCGCAGGACCCGGTTAATGATCTGACCGAAGCGACCAAGACCAGCAATCAGCACCGGACACGTCTCATCTATCTTGTCGGCATCGCGCGACTGGCCGGCATCCATTCGCGGCAAAATCACCGTCTCGAACAGTATGAAGAGCGCCGGGGTGAACAGCATTGAGAGCGCGACGACCAAGAGCAACAGATTTGAAATCTCTGTTGGCAGAACATTTGTCTGGGTGGTGAAGGATAAGAGGACAAAGCCGAACTCGCCGGCTTGCGCGAGGCTTAGAGTAAACAGCCATCTGTCGCCGCCTTTCAGACCAAAGGCGCTGGCAATTCCCGCGAGTATGCCCGCCTTGAGCACCATCAGCCCGACGGTCAGGCCCAGAATGACCTGCCAGTTATCAAACAATAACGAGAAGTCGATGCCCGCGCCGACCGTGACAAAGAAAATGCCGAGAAACAGCCCCTTAAACGGCTCGATGTCACTTTCAAGCTCATGCCGAAACTCGCTATTGGCCAAAACAACACCAGCCAGAAATGCACCGAGCGCCGGAGAAAGGCCAACAAGTGTCATCAGATAAGCCGTTGAGACAACCAGCAGCAGCGCGGCGGCGGTGAAGACCTCACGCAGCTTTGCCGCGGCGATGAAGCGAAACAGTGGGCGCGACAGGAAGTGGCCGCCGAGCACAACGGCGCTGATCGCACCGAGATTGACCAGCGCCACCTGCCAGCCCTCAAGGCCTTCGACCAAACTGATCGTGGCATGGGCATCGCCGCCTGCCGTGTGCTGGGCGACCGCCGGCATGGCCAGCAGCGGTATAAGCGCCAGCATGGGAATGACGGCAATGTCCTGAAAAAGAAGCACCGAGAAGGAGGCCTGGCCGCCATCGCTCTTCATCATGCCCTTTTCGTTCAGGGTCTGCAGCACAATGGCCGTGGACGAGAGCGACAGGACAAGGCCAATGGTCAACGCGTACTGCCACGGATAGCCAATCACCAGGCAGAACACCATGACAAGCAACGCGGTTAAGCCGACCTGCAAACCACCAAGGCCGAGCAGGCGGTTTCGCATGCCCCACAAGGCTTTCGGCTCAAGCTCCAGGCCCACAAGAAACAGCATCATTACGACGCCGAACTCGGCAACGTGTTGAATGTCGGTTGCGTTCGATCCGATCCAACCGGTCAACGGGCCAACGATGATACCCGCAATCAGATAACCCAGCACCGACCCCAGGCCGAGCCGCGTCGCGATCGGCACCGCCACAACAGCAGCGCACAGGAAGATAAAGGCGTAGGATAGAAATTCGGTCATAGCTCGGTCTTTGCGTTTGCAGCTTCATAAAAGGCGATTGCTGCAGCGTTGGAAACGTTAAGGCTCTCCATATTCGGATCAATCGGAATATGCGCCAGCTCAAGGCAGGATTTGGCAACGCCAGGCCGCAGCCCAGGACCCTCTGCACCCAGCACGATTGCAAGCCTGCCCGCGCCAAAGATGGCCTGGCGAATATCTGCTCGCCCGCCACCATCAAGGCCGACCGTATGATAACCCGCATCCGCCAATGCCTCGAGCGATCGCGAAATATTGACGACCCGGCATTCCGGAACTGTCTCGACCGCGCCGACGGCACTTTTAGCAACGGTGCCTGTCATTTCTGGCGCGTTGCGCGTCTGCAGAACCAGTGCGCCGACCCCAAACGCGGCGGCTGAGCGAAAGATGGCGCCGAGATTGTGTGGGTCTGACACCTGATCCAGTACCGCGATGATGCCCGGTGCGGCGGCGAGTACATCTTCCAGTGCCAGCGCCGCAAGCGGCTTACACTGCGCAGCCACACCTTGATGCACGGCGCCTTGGGGCAAAAGCCGGTCGATGTCCTTTGCATGCATCGGCTCGGGCGCCGGGGACAGCCCGCCAAGCTTTTTGATCGCATTTGGAGAGGCGACGACACGGTGAACGATCCGGCGTGGATTGCCCAGCGCAGCGGCTACAGCATGGTGCCCCCAAAGCCAGTTATCCTTTGAATCTGCTGCAGAATGCTGGCGGCGACCTGGCGCTGAACGTGGACGGTTGCGCGAGTGTTGCTTGGTCATTATAAGGCCGGTTTCTGGTTGTTTGACAGCGGGCTTTTGTCCTCTTCTGACGCGCAGAACTGATGACGTCAAACCTCGTCGGAAAAGTGCCCCTGGAGGGGTGGGAGAGTGGTTAAATCCAGCAGACTGTAAATCTGCCCGCTTTGCGTACACTGGTTCGAATCCAGTCCCCTCCACCACTTTCACAGCAGCTTTGATGAGCAAACAGGAGACTTCGGCGTGCTTGGCTCCACCCAAGCAAGCATTGACCAGACAGCCGGCATCTTTCTGCGCGGGAAAATACCGGTCTCAAACACAATCGAGGTGTTCTCAAAACTTGGATACGTGTCGACCGAGATTGGTGTCACAGATACAGTCGGAGCCGCAACCACTGACTATGATTTCAGCCAGGAAGGTATTGCCTTCGGTGTTGGCATTACCTGGCTCTTGCGCGGCAATACAGGTGTGCGTTTCGACTACACGCGCTACAATTACAATGTCGAGGATGTTGTTGAGGTCAACGCGGACGGGCTCTCCATCGCGCTTTACCACCGTTTCTAACGCAGTGCTTGCGGCAACGCCGAGATGAAATTATTGCTTGTAACAGCGCCGCTGCGGCTGTTATCAACCGCGCTCTATGCGGGTATAGCACAACGGTAGTGCAGCAGCCTTCCAAGCTGAGGATCTCGGTTCGATTCCGTGTACCCGCTCCAATCCACACGCATCACCAGACCTGACAATTCCGAAACAGGCTTGAATGTTTAATGCAGCACATTAAATATGGCTCCTGAAGATCATGCGCGATGGCGACAGGAGCGGACCATGAAATTCCTTAAATACATATCGATTTTTCTTGTGGTTATTCTGGTACTTGCCGCAGTGGTTAGCTTCTCTGTGACCCGCGACGGCAAACTTGTGACGCCCGAAGGCTCCGGCACGGTGACACTCGATTCTGGAACCTATGAAGCATTCCCCCTGCCAGATTACGCCGCGGCAGTCGTTGATGAAGACTATAAGAGCTATTTCATCGAGGTTGAGCCCGGGATCAAAATCCATGTCCTCGAAACAGGCTCTGGATATCCGGTCTATCTCCAGCATGGCAATCCGACATCCGGTCTTCTCTATCGCAAAGTCGCCGAAGAGCTGTCTTCGGAAAACTTGCGGCTGATCATGCCGACAATGGTCGGGCTTGGTTTTTCCAGCAAGATCCCGGCCAGTGAGCACACGATTGAGAACCACATCCGCTGGATGAGTGCAGCGTTGGCGGCACTGGATCTTGGCGGTGTTGTCTATGTCGGTCAGGACTGGGGCGGGGCGATCGGAATGGGCGCGCTTGGCGAGTTGCCTGATCTGCTGCAAGGCGCTGTCATAATGAATACCGGTTTTACCGCGCCGACAGAGCCGCTTGACATCTCAAGAGCCCACGCGGTCGTCAAAACGCCGATTGTTGGCGAGCTGTTGCTTGAACAGTTTATCACCATTTTCGATCGGCTGCATGAAACGCAAGGCGATCCTGCATCCTTTCCGCAGGACGTTGCCGACCTTTACGCCCGCCCGGTTCTGGAAAGCGGAAACGCAAAAGGTCCGCTCGCCTTGATGCGCATGGTGCCTGATGGTCCGGACCACCGAACGACGCCGGGAATGCGGATCGTCGAGAACTATGCCAGGGGTGTCGACATCCCCGCCGAGCTGGTCTGGGGCATGAACGATCCAATTCTCGCACAAGCGCTTCCCGTGATGCAGCAGATGTTTCCAGACGCGCCCGTTCTCGAAACAGAGGCTGGCCACTTCCTTCAGGAAGAAGTACCGGCTGAGATTGCCGGCGCGATTGCCCGCGTCGTTGCCAAAGTGCAGGCGCCAGATGTGGCCGCCGAAGCGGCGGAAACGATTGTGGCTCCCGCGCCCGCTCAATCACGCGATTGATACTGGCGCGAAAAACGTCGATAGCTACGATATGTCGGCATATGCGACGCGTCGCCCATTCGACGATGTCAGACGCGCGCACTTGTCGACACGCGAAACAGAACAGGTGAGGAATCCAGCATGCCCGGAACAGCAATTGTTATAGGCGCCGGCGCGTCACAAGGCGTCGGCGGCGCATTGGCTCGGCGGTTCGCTGCGGGCGGCCACCATGTGATCGCTTGTGGGCGAACCGAAGAGCGCGTGCAGGCCTTGGCACAAGAGATAAAGGATGCAGGCGGGTCGGCCGAAGGCTTACCAGTCGATGTGACATCTCCAGACTCCATTAATGCGCTTTTTGATCACGCTGAAAAAATCGGGCCCCTCTCTGCCGTGCTCTACAATGCGGGAAACAATGCGGTCGTGCCCTTCGAAGAGCTTGAGCCAGAGCTGGTCGAGACAATGTGGCGGGTCGGATGTTTCGGCGCATTCCTGACCGCCAAGCGCGCCGTGCCAATTCTGTCTGGCCAGGGAAAGGGGAGCCTGTTTTTCACGGGCGCATCAGGCTCAATGCGGGGCAAGCCGAACTTTGCCCATTTTGCCTCGATGAAAGCCGGGCTTCGCATGCTCGCCCAGTCGCTCGCGCGCGAGTATGGCCCAAAGGGCGTTCACGTGGCGCACTTCATTATTGACGGCGTTATCGACGGCGCGATGATCCGCAGGCGGTTCAGCGATTATGCCGATTCCCTCGGCGAAGACGGCTGTCTTTCCCCGGACGCAATCGCCGACGCCTATTGGTATGTGCACAGCCAGCCAAGATCGGCCTGGACCCACGAACTGGATCTGCGCCCGTTCAGGGAAAAGTGGTAGCCCGGCGCAAACCATCACTTCATTTAAGGCGCGGTGTATCAATCACGATCAGGACACTGCCCGCGATAGAGGCTGAGATCCACGGAGACCTCAGGCCCGTCATTTGGTGTGGGAGGAAACACCTAAACGATCAGGTTGGATCAAGTTTCTCTGGGAGGATGTTCGGCAAAATTGATCCGCAAGTTGCCAGATTCTCGACAAAGCCTGGCTTGGTCTTCATGGCTTCAGTGTGTTTCACAAGAGCAGGCCATTTGGCCGCATCGGGCAAACCGACAACGAGTTCAATCTGAGCCATGTGCGTCGCAACGGAAATGTCTGCAATCGAGTATTTACCGCCGACGAAGTATTCGCCGCCATCGAGCGAGGCCTCCAGATAGTCGAACAGTTTCGGGAATTTTTCCGCCCACGCTGTTCTGACAGTATCCATATCTGGGGCTTTGCCCTGAAAGATCGAAAAAATGATGGGGCGGAAAATATCCAGACCGACATGCATCGCCAGGACAGTGTCGGCATATTCTTCATACCAGGCGGCGCGCCCCTTATCGAAAGCAGTATCGCCATAGAGGTTCAGGCCAAATTTATCGTTCAGGAAGATCGCGATGGCCGTCGAGTCCGGAATGGTTCCCGGGATGCCTTCAGTGGCGATGGTTTTATCGCGCAGCACCGGGATGCGCCGGGCCGGGCTGATCTCCACGAACCAGTCTGGCATATCCATGATATTGACGTTTTCAAAATCGTAGGCGACCCCCGCGTGATGAAGGACCGCCTCCGCTTTCGCCATTTGTACGAAAAGCGGAGGCGGTCCTTCA
>JBCCMX010000078.1:0-9971 GCA_039026135.1 Pseudomonadota bacterium
CTGGATCACCGCCGCGCTGGTGCTCGGGCCGCTTCTGCTCATCGTTCCGAGTGTGATCGTCAGCGCAATCATGGCCGGACAGGAAGACTGGCAATTTTCCGGCGAGGTCAATCGCGCTGTGTTCCAGATGGAGAACTGGACGCTCGCCTATATTGTCTATGGCGTGCTGATTGCGCCCATCCTGGAAGAGGTAACGTTCCGCGGTGTGGCGCTCGGCGCGCTAATCTCGCGTGGGATCAGCCCGCATGCCGCAGCCGTTCTGTCCAGCGCCGCATTTGCGTTCATTCACCTGCAGTACAGTCCGGCGGCCATGGCTGTTGTCTTTGTAACGGGGCTCGGCTTTGCGGCCTTGCGCTTGCTTAGCGGGTCGATTTTGGTACCGATCCTGGCGCATATGGCCGCAAACGGTAATATGTTCCTGTTACAGACCTTGGCACCGTCGGCGGGCGGCTAGCCGCTGAATCTGTTTGTCTTTTGCCCCGCGCGCACTTAAGGCGCCCTCGATGACGAAAATTGTTTGTGAAACTCCTGATCGCCACGCCGACGGCATTGAGGCGCTCTACCACCGCACGTTCGGTCCTGGCCATTTTGCCAAGACGGCTGAGCGGTTGCGGGAGGGCACCGTGTCTCTGCCTGATTTGTCACGTGTGGCCCTGGCGGATGATCAGATCGTTGGCGTTTGTCGTATCTGGCCGGTTGAGATTGGCGATGAACGTACGCCGGCTGTTTTTGTCGGTCCGGTGGCTGTTGCGCCAGAATATCAGGGTGCGCGGCTTGGTTTGAAAGTGACAGGCGCGGCGCTGGACGCAGCCAAGGCGGCCGGTTGGCCGGCTGCGGTGATCATCGGGGCGCCAACTTATTTTGGCGAACTTGGTTTCAGGCCGGTTCCGGCTGGCCAGTTGCGCTTTCCGGGGCCGCAGGATCCGGCTCGTATCATGGTGCGCGCACTTGCTGGTTCTGCCGATATACTGAGCGGCGCCGTGCAGGTTCCCGTTGAGCCGCGCGCATACTTGTCTCGCCGGTTAGCGCCCCTCGCGTCGCCAGCTCCAGATGAGAACGAGCAGGATCAGACCCGCCGCGAGGAGGCCTGGCAGTAGCGGGACACTGGAGGCGTTGCGGACCGCGTATGCCCCGCGTTCGCGCAGACCCATCCAGCCTGAACCGGCCGCGTTCCCGCGCCGCGAGACCGTGCGCAAATCGGGTATGTCTGCTGCCGCCGTGACCGCGTAGGTGCCACCGCCAGTGGCCGCCGATACGGGCGCCAGTACTTCCTCGGTGGCTTCCAGCGCAGAGAGTTCAAGCGGATTGGCCGGCCCGTTCAAGACAACCGCTTCCAACCCGCCGGAGCGGGCACGGTAGAGACCAAGCTGATCAACAGACACCTCGGCGCTGTAACGACCCGGGCCATCGCGGCGCCATTGCGGCTCGAGAAAGGCGCCATCAGGCGTTTCGATGAAAAGTGGTGCGGCTTGATCGGCCAGTGTACGCAATTGTGCCTGAACCGTGTCGCCCTGTGCGACGAGTTGCAACTGGCGCTCATCAAGTTCGGGTTCCTTCATCAGCCAGTGAACAAGGCGCCGCATGAGTTCCGAAAAGGGGCCGCCGCCATCATAGCCGCGCGCCCAGAGCCAGATTTGATCTGACAGCAATTGGCCGACGCGTCCGTCCCCAACGCGGTCGACAGCCAATAACGGCGCGCCGGCGGACGTCGTCAGCAGCACATCGCCGGTTTCGGCTTCGGCCTGAATGTGGCGCAGCCAGCGGCCCCATTCGCGGTCTTCCAGGACTTCTGTAATCGTATGACGCCGCCCTTCGCTCGATAGTTCGGGGCGGATGTCGCGATCGACAACGCGCCCGGTTGGCAGCGCCGGCAGAACGCCGGCCAGCGGCGTTCGCGCAAGGCTCGCCGGGCCGGCAAAATCTTCGCCCGCCACAATGAGAAGTGCGCCGCCATCTTCTACATAACGCGCGACATCGGCCAGATAGGCCATGGTAATCACCCCGCGCCGCTCGTACTGGTCAAAGATAATCAGGTCGAAGCTTTCCAGCTTCTCTTCAAACAGCTCCTGCGTGGGGAAAGCGATCAGCGCCATTTCCTCCAGCGGCGTGACATCCTGTTTGTAAGGCGGGCGCAGAATGGTGAAGTGAACCAGGTCAACCGATGGGTCGGACTTTAGTAGATCACGCCAGACCCGCCCGGCCGAGTTTGGCCGGCCCGTGACAAGCAGCACGCGAAGCCCGTCGCGCACCCCGGAAAAACTGGCCGCTGTGCGATTATTGGCGAGGGTCAGTTCTTGTCGCCCGGCCGGGGTTTCGAACACGACGATATTGTCGCCGCGGCGTTCCACTTCAATGGAGACCGGCGTGTCCTCACCGGCCTCAACGCGGATGGTTTCCTCCCGCGCGCCGTTGACGGAATAGCGCAGCGCAACCAGGCCGCCATCTGGTTCATCGACGCGGACAATGAAGTCGGTTCGCTCGCCGACAATGCCGAAATCAGGCGCATCAACCAAAGTCACGCGCCGGTCGCGCGCATCCGGGTCACCCGTGATCAGGCTATGTATGGGACCAAGCTGGCGCAGCCGGCCAAGATCGGGCGGAATGTCATGGACCTGGCCATCGGTGATCAGGATGGTCCCGGCCACGCGGTCGCGCGGGACATCGGCCATAAGTCCTTCGAGGGCGCCGATGAGCTGCGTGCCGCCATTGCTGGTCTCAATCTCGGCGAGGCGCAGGTCGATCGCCGGATCAGCCTCCAGCTGTGAGCGCAGCGCCTCATACACGTCGCTCGAAATCACGCGGCGTTCACCAAAGTCCATACTGTCGGATCGATCCAGCACAAGCGCGGCAACCGATGGCAATGGCTCGCGATCTTCGCGCACAAAGGCGGGGTTGGACAGCGCGCCCATCACCAGGGCGAGTGCGAGCAGCCGGCTGAACCAGGCACGGCCACGCATCAGCGCATAGACCAACAGCATGATCAGGCTGCCTGCCCCAAGCATGATGAAAAGTGGCCAGGAGATGAGTGGGTCAAACGCAAGGCGGGTCGCTTCGATCACGGGATCACCTCGCGTCGCCGTGAGCCGGCCGGATTGTCCTCACCCAACCGATCGAGCAGGGCAGGGATGTGGACCTGATCTTCCTTATAGTTCCCGGTCAGGACATAAATCACCAGATTGACGCCAAAGCGTGAGGCCATTTCGCGCTGCGTCTCACCGCCATCAACCGAAAACAGAGGTCGGCGATTGCTGTCGATGGCCCAGGCGGCGAGATAGTCAGCATCGCCAACAAACAGACGGCTGACGCCGTCACCGCGTCGTTCTGTCTGTTTCGCGCTGCCGGTCTCTTCAATCCATAATCGGCGCCCAGAATAACGCCCGGGGAAATCATCAAGCAGATAGAAGCTGCGGCTCAGCACGTGGTCACGCGGTACAGGGGTGAGCGGGGGTGTGTCGAGCCCGGCCAGCGCTGTGTTCAGGCCCTCAAATGTGTCTGTCGCGCCAATCATGCCGCCGCGCCGCGTATCGATAAAGATCGCACCGCCTGAGCGCATATAAGCGTTAAGGCGGGAGATGGCCAAGGGCGAGAGCGGCGCAGGCGTATCGGGGAGGGTGAGAAAAATCAGCGGATAGACATCGAGTGCGTCCGTTTCCGGATCGACCGCATGGGGCTTGTCCGGCTCCACACTGGAGCGGTTGAAGAGGGTCAGGCTGAGCCCTTCCAGTCCGGCGCGCATGGTGCGGTCAATGTCCGGGTCACCTGTCTCGATATAGGCAAGGCGCAGGCCGAGCGCGGCCTCGGTCGCCTTGTCGGTCGATGATTGCGCCTCGGCGAGCCCGGTTGTGCCGAGCGTCAGCGCGAGCAATACAATTGCCGCGGCGGCCGATTGCGGTTGGAAACGACGCAGTCGACCGGCGACGCCAAGCGCGACCAATAGATCGATCAATAAAAGCAAGGCCGCACCGGACAGGAGCCAGCCGCCAAGTCGCTCGGTCTGCGCCTCACTGTCGCCAAGCAAACGTGCGCCGGCTGGCCAATTGGTCATGGCCGGCGGCTGCTGCGTCGCGCCAATATTGACGGCGCGCGCACCCGACGGACCCTGATAAAGGCCCGGCGGATGGGTCTGGGACGGGACGAGGTCGGCCAGTGCGTCAGCTTGCAGCGGGGCCGCGTCGGCGCCGGGTGGCTCAAGCTGGCCATAGCCATTCAACGTGCGGGTAGGCACGTACAGTCCATCCGTTGCTGCAGCTGCCTCGCCTTTGCCAGCCGCAATCGCGCGGCGCAGCATATCAACGAAAACACCCGAATAGGGCAGGTCGGACCAGTCCGGGCCAGCGGTCACATGAAACAAGACAAGCATGCCCGCGCCGCGCTTGTCGGCTGTGACCAGCGGGCTGCCATCGGCAAGGCGGGCCCATGTGCGCCGGGCAAGGTCGGGGCCAGGGCGGGCCAATACTTGTTGGCGGATTGTGACATTGTCCGGCACGGCCAGTCCGGCAAAGGGTGATGTCGTCGGAAACGGGCCCAAGGGCTGCGGGTCTTCCCAGGTTAGCGCACCGCCAATTGCGCGCGAGGCGCGCCGCAGCGGGGTTGGCACCAATTCGTCGCCGCGCGCGGCGAGACGCGGGCCGGCAAATCTGATCAGTGCGCCGCCCGCCTCGATCCAGGCAATCAGCGCGGTCTGTGCTTCAAGGTCAATCTGGCCGATGTCGGTGAGAATGATCGCATCGGGATCGCCTTCGATGAGGCTGATCAGATCGCCTTCATGGATGGTCGAGAAGGGTGCGAGGGCGCGGCGGATATAGTGCATATCCGACAAAAGCGGTTGGGCTGTGCGGTCTCCGCTGACCAGGCCAATCCGGCGCGATCGTGCCGCGCTGTCCCAGAGCCAGACTGTTCCGGCGTTCGATGTGCCCGTGACCTGAAAGCGCGCAATCCGCGCCAGCGCTGCCGGTGGCAGATCAAACCGGGCAATGGCTTCTGTGCTGCCAGCGGAAAAATCGGCTGTTGCGGTGGCGAGCGCAGAGCCATCAAGCGTGAGAGCGGAGACAAAGTGGCTGGCTTCGCTGTCGGCCTTTGCCCGGTAAAGACTGACTTCGACGCCACTGGCGCTGCCCAACAGGCCGGTAATGGCTGCTGGTCCGCGCGGCGGCGCGGCGTAAATGGTCAGCGGCGCGATCTCGCGCAACGCCTCACCAAACGGGTCACCGGAATCAGGATCAAGCCCATCGCTGAGCCAGACAATCCGGCCGGGCTGAAGGCCGCTCTCTTTCAAGCGTGCCAAAGCGCCCGCGCGGTCAACCGGCCAGGGCCGCGGGTCCAGTGACTTGATACGGCTGTCCAGCTCGATCCGGCTCAGGCGCTGGCTTGGATCGATATTTAGCGTGCGCGGCGCTGTGAGCAGAAGATGCGCGGCAGTATCGGCGGGCGCCCCGTCCAGTGTGGCACTGGCTGCATTACGAAGTTCGCTCCATCGGGCTGCGCTTGCCCACCCATCGTCCAAAACCACCAGCACAGGGCCATGTTCCGGCTCTGTAGGCCCGGCGCCGGGTGCATAGACCGGCAGCGCCAGTCCGAGAATGACCAGCGCGGCCGCTGCCAGACGCAATAGCAGGATCCACCAGGGTGTCCGGGTGGGCGTCTCGTCCAGGGCTTCGACGCCATCGAGCAGGCGTAGCGAGGGCAGCTCAGCATGTTTCGGGCTTGGTGGTGTCGCGCGGAGCACCCACCAGACGATCGGCAGTGCCAACAGAGCAGTGAGCGCCAGAGGCGCAAGGAAGAGAAGCGGGCCAATCGTCATGTGGTCCGCGCCCCAAACTGTTCGACAGCGCGCAGCAGGGCGGCCGCGCCGCGAAGCGGTGGCATATCCGTGCGCCATCTGACAACGGCCCAGCCGGTCTGACCGGTCAGCTGATCCAGGTCGCGCGCGTGGTCGTCCAGTTTTGAGAGATAAATGTCGCGGGCGGCCTCGGCGCGTCCCAGCAGACGCGACGTCGCCGTCCCCGGAAGATGCAGGCGCGTGCGGCCCTGAAATGGGAACTCATGTTCAACCGGGTCGGTCACGACAAACAGAACCCCGCGATCACATGTTGTTGTCAGGCGCGCAATTCGGGCTGTCCATGTCTCCACGCCCTCGTAAAAGTCGCTGGCAAGCACCGCAATCGCACGGGTCTTTGGTGCGCTGAGCTCACGTGTAGGGCGCGCGAGCAGATCTTCGCCAAGGCGCGATGCCGCCGATTTCCCGACACTCGGTCCGCGATGGCCGCCCAGAATGCCGATCCGCTCACCGGCTTTGCCGAGCAATGTGGCAAGGGCCAGCATAATGATTTTGGCGTGCGCGGCTTTGGTCTTTCGGTCGCCGTGTCCGGACCAGTCAAACCCGGCCAGTGGGTCAGCCCAGAACAAGACGGAGCGGGCCGTTTCCAGCTCGGTTTCGCGGACGAAATACTCGTCGCCGCGGGCCGAGCGGCGCCAGTCGATCTGGTCGGCAGCGTCTGTCTGAGCATAGCGGCGATATTGCCAAAAATCCTCACCTGACCCGGCGCGCCGCCGTCCGGCCGCGCCCGGATGAACAATATCGGCGGCATCCGCGCTGAGCAGCGCGGCGGGCAATTGACGCGCGAGGTTGTCAGCCTCTGCCCGAAGGGTGGCGAGCGGCATCATCGGCTTACACTGTCCATGCGGGCAACAGGGTGCAGCAAACTAGGCCGCCTTCTTCACCAGGGTTTCGATCAAGGTTTCCAGATCGGGCGCCTCCCCGGTCGGATCGTAGCGAAGGCCCATACGATGGGCGATGCAGGGCTCGGCCAGGGCTTCGACATCTTCCAGACTCGGGGCGAGCCGTCCACGCAGCAGCGCGCGAGAGCGGCAGGCCAGCATCATCGCTTGTCCTGCGCGCGGGCTTGGCCCCCAATCGACAAAGCGGCGCACGATATCGTCCTTGGACTGTTCGGGGCGCGCATCCCTGATCAAAGCCAGGATTGCATCGAGTACGCCCTCGCCGACCGGCATTTGGCGGACAAGCCTTTGTATTGCCATCAGCTCCTCGGCGGTGATCGCCGCTTCAATCGGCGCATCTTCGCCGCTGGTTGTTTCGATCAGAATACGACGCTCGGTATCAAGGTCAGGATAGGTGACGTCGATTTTGAGCAAGAAGCGATCAAGCTGAGCCTCCGGAAGCGGATAGGTGCCTTCCTGTTCGATCGGGTTCTGCGTTGCAAGGACGTGGAACGGGGCGGGCAGATCATAGCGCACACCGGCGATGGTGACGTGTTTTTCCTGCATCGCCTGCAACAGCGCAGATTGGGTGCGCGGGGAGGCGCGGTTAATCTCGTCAGCCATCAGAAGCGACGTAAAAATCGGACCCTTGACGAACCGAAAGGCGCGCTTGCCATCCGCGCTTTCGTCCAGCACCTCGCTACCAAGAATGTCGCCCGGCATCAGGTCGGGCGTGAACTGAATGCGCGCATTGCCAAGCCCCAATGCCGCGCCCATTGCTTCGACGAGCCGCGTCTTGGCAAGGCCTGGCGCGCCTATCAAGAGTGCATGGCCGCCGGCGAGGATGGCCGACAACGCCAATTCAACAACCCGGTCCTGCCCGAACACGGCTTTGCCGATTTCAGATTTGACCTTTGCCAGCTTTTGGCCGGCCGCTTCGGCCTGTGCCACGATGTCCTGATTGTCACCTGTCATGAGGTCTCCGTCTTCACTCTGACTGTCTCTAGCCCTACCTGTAGGCAAGATCATGGCGGAGTGCGACATGAAATCAAATGGAAACGCAGCGATTTCGCTGGACCAGGTGTTGAAGGCCATCGCGCCTGAAGGGGTTGAGGGCAAGCTACCCCCTGTGCATCTGTGGAACCCGGAGCATTGCGGTGATATCCAGATGGAGATTCGCCGCGATGGGTCCTGGTGGCATGAGGGCACGCGTATTGGCCGCGAGCGACTGGTGAAACTGTTTTCCCGTATCTTGCGCAAAGACCCCGACGGACAGATTTACCTTGTTACGCCCTATGAGAAAGTCATCGTTCATGTCGAGGACGCGCCCTTTCTGGCGGTGCGCGTTGATCGGGCCGGCACGCCCGGCCGCGATCAGATCCTGGCCTTCACCACCAATCTGGGAGATGTGTCGCTGGCCGGCAGCGAGGCGCCGATCCGGGTGGAAACTGATCCTGACACGCGCGAGCCAAGCCCGTATGTCCTGATCCGCGGCGGGCTGGAGGCGAAGCTGACGCGCGCGGCTTTCTATGACCTTGTCAATCTGGCCGTTGAAGATGAGAGCCGGCCAGGCCTGCTCGGCGTCTGGTCACAAGGGACCTTTTTCGAACTCGGACAGGCTGCCTGATGTACAAATCGCTCGATCATTTCCTCGCCCGGGCGCAGGCGACCCTGGACCCTATTGAAGGCGAGGAACAACTGCCTGAAGTTGGCGACTATGAACAGTTTGAGGAGACGCCCAAGGACTTGCGGCCCGCGGCGGTCTTGATCCCGATCATTCAGCGCGCGGCGGGCCCGACCGTCCTCTTCACGCAGCGGCCGGAAACCATGGCTGCCCATCCCGGTCAGGTTGCGTTTCCCGGCGGCACGATCGATGCGCGTGATGCCAACCCGGTCGCGGCCGCGCTGCGAGAGGCTGAAGAAGAAGTCGGCATTCAGGCGACGGACGTGGAATTGATTGCGCGCTCTGCGCCCTATGTCACCGGGTCGAAGTTTCGTATCACACCTGTGATTGGGGTTCTGCCAAAGGAATTTGCCGCTATTCCAGATCCAACAGAGGTGGCCGAAGTGTTCGAAGCGCCGCTGGAATACATCATGACGGCGGCCAATCATCAAAGAAAAAGCGTCTTTTGGGAAGGCCGAACAAGGCGTTATATTGAGATGCCCTGGCAAGGGTTTCGAATTTGGGGCGTTACAGCTGGGATAATTCGTGAGCTATATAAGGCCGTTTACGAATCGGAGCATTAAACCGTGGCGACACGTATTCTCTTTCAAATTATCCTGTTCATTCTGCCTTTCGCGATGTTCGGCCTGTACCGGCTCGCCATCCGCGAAGCGAAGGAAGAGGGCCGCAAGCCCTGGCCGATCCGGGTTCTGTTCGGGATTGGGCTTGCGCTCGCTGTCGGCGTCTGGCTGCTGTTTATCGTGATTGATCGCGGCGGACGAGATGAGTGTTTCCGGGCGGCAAAAATTGAAAACGGTGTTCTTGTTCCGGGCGAGACCTATCCGTGCGAACGTGACCTATCCGGCGCAGGCGATCCGCGCACCGAAGATCCGGGCGGCAAGGCAACAGGCGTTGGCGATCCAGACCCTGCGGGCGCGCAATGATGGAACCGCTACGCGCGGACTGGCTGACGGCGCCAGACACATTGAAAGTCATGGACGCCCTTGAGGCGGCGGAACCGGGCGGGGCCCGGTTTGTCGGCGGCTGTGTGCGCAATACAGTGATGGGGCGCGCGGTCGATGATATTGATATTGCCACCAAGCTGCGGCCCGAGGCGGCGCAGGCCGCCCTTGAAAATGCAGGCATTCGCGTCATACCCACCGGCATTGAGCATGGCACGGTGACAGCCATTTCGGGCGGAAAGGCCTTTGAGATTACCAGCCTGCGCCGCGATGTTGAGACAGATGGGCGGCGCGCGGTCGTCGCCTTTTGCGACAATTGGGACGAAGACGCCGAGCGCCGCGATTTCCGGCTGAACGCGCTTTATGCTGATGCGGCAGGCACGATCTATGATCCGACCGGGGCCGGCTATGAGGATGCGCTGGCGGGCCGCGTCGTTTTTATTGGTGATGCGGGCGAGCGCCTGCGCGAAGACTATTTGCGTATTTTGCGGTTTTTTCGGTTTAATGCCTGGTATGGCGCCGACATCGACGAGGCCGGGCTCGCGGCCTGCGCGCAGCAAAAAGAGGGGCTTGGGCAGATTGCCCGCGAACGGATCTTGCGCTGACAGCAGTTTCTTCAGTTCGCGCCA